>JANNJH010000073.1:0-7305 GCA_031405775.1 Sphingomonadales bacterium
CCTCCGTTGACGCGAAGGCGTCGCCTTCGGCTGAAAGGGAGGGGCTGGGGGTTAGATTTGTTTCGCCTCTACGCCATTCCAGACATGGCCGCAGCGAAAATCCTGCGGGCGAGCGTCGGTGTCGAAAGCGGCAACGGTCGACCAGCCTTGGGCGCGCAGTTTTGCTGCAACGCCGGCATCGGTGCCGAGCGGCAACAGGATGCGCCGGGAATCGCTGATGCCAAGACCTGCGTCGACAAGGCCGTCGACATAGAGCGAAAAGCCGATCGCTGGTTCCGATGACCCGTCGGGCGCCATGATCCGATAGGCGCCGCCGCGGCCGACTTCGCCGGGGATGCCGGCGCCGAACAGCGAAAAACCGATCCACGTCTGGTATTCGAAGCCATGGCGTTCGGTGGGATCGAGCGTGAGGGAGACACCCTCCAGCCCGGCGATAAGGCTGGCGATCGCGGCAAGGCGCGACTGGACGTCGCCGGGCAGCGGCAAGGCGGCGAGCCGGGCGAGGGCTTCGTTCGCCGGGCCGGCGGCGGCGATCAGCGGCGCATAGGCCATTGCGCCAAGCGCTTCGAGCCCGCCGACGTCCTTGCCGTCGAGCAGCGCCTGGACCTGTTCGAGCGAGGCGCTCCCCAGCGGCCAGCCGGCCTCCGCCAGATCGGCGACAAGCGTCGGCAGGGTGATGTCGATCGAAAGCTCCCGCAGGCCGGCGCAGCGCAGTGCCTCGACGGCAAGCGCGATGACTTCGCTGGCGGCCGCCGGGCTGTCGCTGCCGATCAATTCGGCGCCGACCTGGACGCTTTCGCGCTCAGGGCTGAGCTGGGTGCCGCGGACGCGCACCACCGGCCCGGCATAGCTCAGGCGCAGCGGCCGGGCGGTGTCGGCAAGGCGGGTCACGGCGATGCGACCGACCTGTCCGGTCATGTCCGATCGCAGCGCCAGCGTGTGTTGCGACACCGGATCGGTAAAGCGCAACAGCTCGCGCCGCGCCGCGCCGCCGAGCCGGGAACCGAGCGATTCCTCATACTCGACGAGCGGCGGCTGGACGCGTTCATAGCCGAAGCCGGCAAAGCTGCCGGTCAGGCCGCGGACCAGTGCCGCCATGGCCTCGGCTTGCGGCGGCAGCCGGTCGCGCAAGCCTTCGGGAAGCAGGCCCGCCGCCAGTGTCATGCGAACACCAGCGCCTTGACGGTCTTGACGCCCGGCAGCTTGCAGATGCTGGCGAGGAGCGGATCGGGGATGGCTTCATCGACCGAGAGCAGCAGGATAGCCTCGCCGCCATTGTCCCGGCGACCGAGATGGAAGGTGCCGATGTTGACACCGGCCTCACCCAAGGCACCGCCAAGGCGCCCGATGAAGCCCGGCTTGTCCTCGTTGACGATATACAGCATCCGGCCCTGAAGATCGGCTTCGACGGTGATGCCGAAGATCTCGGTCAGGCGCGGCTTGGTCATGCCGAACAGCGTGCCGGCGACGCTGCGATCGCCGTCCGGCGTGCGCACGGTGACGCGGACCAGCGTGTGATAATCGGTTTCGCGTTCGTGGCGGACTTCGGCGATCTCGATGTTGCGCTCGCGCGCCAGATAGGGCGCGTTGACCATGTTGACGGTGTCGCTGTGGGTGCGCATCAACCCGGCCAGGACAGCAGCGGTGATCGGCTTGATATTGAGCTCGGCGGCAGCGCCTTCGACCTCGATTTTGACCGCGCTGACGCCGCTCGACACCAGCTGCCCGACCAGCGAGCCAAGGCGTTCGGCAAGCTGCATATAAGGGCGCAGGCGCGGGGCTTCCTCGGCCGAAAGCGACGGCACATTAAGGGCGTTGGTGACGCCGCCGGTCAGCAGGAAGTCCGACATTTGTTCGGCGACCTGGATGGCGACATTGACCTGGGCTTCGTCGGTGCTGGCGCCAAGGTGCGGCGTGCTGATGAAGTTGGGCGTGCCGAACAGCGGCGATGACTTTGCCGGTTCCTCGACGAAAACATCGAGCGCGGCGCCGCCGATGTGGCCGCTGTCGAGCCCGGCCTTGAGCGCGGCTTCGTCGATCAGGCCGCCCCGGGCGCAATTGATGATGCGAACGCCCTTTTTGGTCTTGGCGAGGTTTTCCGCCGACAGGATGTTGCGGGTGCTGTCGGTCAGCGGAGTGTGGAGCGTGATGAATTCGGCGCGCGCCAGCAGTTGTTCGAGCGTGACCTTCTCGATGCCGAGATGTTCGGCGCGTTCGGGCGTCAGGAACGGGTCATAGGCGATGACCTTCATCTTGAGGCCGAGCGCGCGGTCGGCGACGATGCTGCCGATGTTGCCGGCGCCGATGAGGCCCAGCGTCTTGGCGGTCAGCTCGACCCCCATGAAGCGGTTCTTCTCCCATTTGCCGGCCTGGGTGCTGGCATCGGCTTCGGGCAATTGGCGGGCCAGCGCGAACATCAGTGCGATGGCGTGTTCGGCGGTGGTGATGCTGTTGCCGAACGGCGTGTTCATGACGACGACGCCCTTTGCCGAGGCGGCGGGGATATCGACATTGTCGACGCCGATGCCGGCGCGGCCGATGACCTTGAGGTTGGTTGCCGCGGCGACGACGTCCTTGCTGGCCTTGGTGGCGGAGCGCACGGCGAGGCCGTCATATTTGCCGATGATCTTGATCAGCTCGTCTTTCGACAGGCCGGTGATTTCATCGACTTCGATGCCGCGGGCGCGGAAGATTTCGGCGGCCTTGGGGGACATCTGGTCGGCGATAAGGACTTTGGGCATGGTTCTGTTCCTTGGCCCCCCCCTTCTAGGCAGGGGTTGGTGGGTGTGTAGGGGAAGCTGGTCCTGCATCATCGGCGGACTCACCCACCCCCGGCCCCTCCCAGACAAGGGAGGGGGGAAGCGTTACGCCGTCACCGTCGCATGGGCCCAGTCGAGCCAATGCGTCAGCGCTTCGATATCGGCGGTATCGACCGTCGCACCGCACCAGATTCGCAACCCCGGCGGTGCATCACGATAGGCGCCGATGTCGAAGGCAACGCCTTCCTTTTCGAGCAGCGAGACGATCGCCTTGGGGGTGGCTTCCGATGCGCCCGGCAGCGTCAGGCAGACGCTGGTGTTAGAGCGGGTTGCTGGGACGATCGCCAGATTGGCGATCCACGGCGTCCGCTCGGTCCAGTTGTTGAGCGCCGTCGCATTGGCATCGGCGCGCGCCATCAGCTCGGGCAGGCCACCGATATGCTTCGACCAGTTCAGCGCGTCGATATAGTCCTCGACCGCCAGCATCGACGGCGTGTTGATGGTTTCGCCCGAGAAGATGCCTTCGATGAGCTTGCCCTTGGAGGTAAGGCGGAAGATCTTGGGCAGCGGCCACGCCGGGACATAGCTTTCGAGCCGTTCGACGGCGCGCGGGCCGAGGATCAGCATGCCATGGCCGCCTTCGCCGCCAAGCACCTTTTGCCACGAATAGGTCAGCACATCGACCTTGTCCCACGGGATGTCCCGCGCGAAGACAGCGCTGGTGGCATCGACGAGGTTGAGGCCCTCGCGATCGTCGCGGATCCATTCGCCGTTGGGAACGCAGACGCCCGATGTCGTGCCGTTCCAGGTGAAGCAAAGGTCGCGGCTCTGGTCGATGCGGGTCAGGTCGGGGAGTTCGCCATAGGGAGCGGTGACAATTTCGGCATCGAGCTTCAACTGCTTGATCGCGTCGGTGACCCAGCCTTCGCCAAAGCTTTCCCACGCCATCACCGTCACCGGGCGGGCGCCGAGCAGCGACCACATCGCCATTTCAAAGGCGCCGGTGTCCGATCCCGGAACGATGCCGATGCGGTGTGTCGACGGGACATTCAGAATTTCGCGGGTCAGGTCGATGGCGAGCTTCAGCCGCGCCTTGCCGAGCTTTGACCGGTGCGAGCGGCCGAGCGATTCGGTGGCGAGTTCGGCAGCACTCCAGCCGGGGCGCTTGGCACAGGGGCCGGACGAAAAATGCGCGCGGGATGGCCGCGTGGTAGGACGATCAATCATATTCTCTCCTCACAGAGAGCACGCGCCGCGTTGGGGCGGCGTGGCCCGCCGCCGCTCATAGGGGCCTGCGCCGGGCGGTCAAGCAAAAGCCGCCGGGACGCCGAAATCGTTGCGACACCCAAGCGCTCATCTGGCCGTGTTTCAGTCTTCGGTGTCGGCGACTCGGGTCATCGTCAACTTGCCTTCCTTGACGACAAAACCCAACTGCCCCTCGACGAGCGACAGCGCGTCGTCGCCGAAGACTTCGCGCCGCCAGCCATCGAGCACCGGCAGCCCGTCGCGGACCCCGGCGGCGAGCGCATCGAGATCGTCGCCGCGCACGATCAGCTTTGGCGCGACACCCGATTCCTTCGAGCGGATCTTGAGCAGCAGCTTGAGCAAATCGGCGATCAGCGCGCCTTCGGATGAGAGCCCGGGGCGCTGGGCTTCGCGCTGCGGCATCTCGTCGGCGGGCAGCGGCTCGGCGTCCTGAAGCGCGCGGACTAGCCGGTCACCGATGGCGTTGCTCGCCCAGGCGGCCGAAAGCCCGCGCACCTTGGCGAGATCGGCCTGGCTGCGCGGCGGGCTGCCGGCGAGATCACCGAGCGTCTCGTCCTTGACGATGCGGCCGCGCGGCACATCCTTGTCCTGCGCCTCGATCTCGCGCCAGCGTGCCAGCGCCTTCAAGCGGCCAAGCACCTCGGCCTTGCGGCTCGGCAGGCGCAGGCGCTGCCAGGCCTTTTCCGGGTCATTGGCATAGGTGGCGGGATCGCAGGCTCGCGCCATCTCGTCGTCGAGCCAGCCGCCGCGGCCGGTGCGACGCAGCTTGTCGACCATCTTGGGAAACAGCAACGCCAAATGCGTCACGTCGCCGATGGCATAATCAAGCTGGCGATCATTCAGCGGACGGCGCGCCCAATCGGTGAAGCGCGCGCCCTTGTCGATCTGGACGCCGGAATAGGCGGCGACAAGGTTGGTATAGCCGACCTGTTCGCCAAGCCCCAGCGCCATCGCGGCAATCTGCGTGTCGAAAAGCGGGGAAGGGGTCTTTCCGGTCAGATTGTAGATGATTTCGAGATCCTGGCCGCCGGCGTGGAAAACCTTGAGAACTTCGTCTTCGACCAGCAACTTGAGCAGCGGCGCCAGGTCGAGGCCCGGCGCCTTGGGGTCGATCGCCGCCGCCTCGGTAGGGCTGGCGACCTGCACCAGGCACAAATCCGGGTAATAGGTGCTCTCGCGCATGAATTCGGTATCGACCGTGACAAAGTCCGCCTCGGCGAGACGGTTGCACAAGGCGGTGAGGGTTTCGGTGTCGGTGACCAACGGATGTATGAGCATGGCAACCGCCATAACCCAGCCGCTCGCGCTTGACAAAGCCGCAGGCTAAGTGTGTCACGCCGCAGCTTCAACATTTCGTTTTTGATTGCCCGGATCCTGTATCATGCACGCTTATCGCACCCATAATTGCGCCGCGCTTCGCGCCGTCGATGCCGGCCAGACGGTCCGCCTTTCGGGCTGGATCCATCGCAAGCGCGATCATGGCGGCGTCTTGTTCATCGATTTGCGCGACCATTTCGGATTGACGCAGATCGTCGTCGGGCCGGGGTCGCCGGCGTTCGAAACGCTCGACCGGGCGCGGATCGAATCGGTGGTGACGATCACCGGCGACGTGGTGGGGCGTCAGGGCGGGGCGGTGAACGCCAACCTCGCGACCGGCGATATCGAAGTGCGGGCGCAGGACGTGACGGTGCAATCCGAGGCGATCGAACTGCCGCTGCCAGTGGCGGGTGACGTTGAATATCCCGAGGAAATCCGGCTGAAATATCGTTTCCTCGATCTGCGGCGCGAACGCTTGCATGCCAACATGATGCTGCGCTCGGGGGTGATCGCTTCGTTGCGGCGGCGGATGATCGACCAGGGCTTCACCGAGTTCCAGACGCCGATCCTGACCGCGTCGTCGCCCGAAGGCGCGCGCGACTATCTGGTGCCGAGCCGCGTCCATCCGGGCAAATTCTATGCGCTGCCGCAGGCGCCGCAGATGTTCAAGCAACTGCTGATGGTCGCCGGCTTCGACCGCTATTTCCAGATCGCGCCGTGTTTCCGCGATGAGGATGCGCGTGCCGATCGCTCGCCGGGCGAGTTCTACCAGCTCGATTTCGAAATGAGCTTCGTTACGCAAGACGATGTTTTTGCAGCCATCGAGCCGGTATTGGCCGGGGTGTTCGAGGAAAATGCCGGCTTTGGCGGGCGCACCCCATGGGCGGTGACGCAAGGGGGGTTCCCGCGAATTCCCTATGCCGAATCGATGCTCAAATATGGCTCGGACAAGCCCGATCTGCGCAACCCGATCGTCATCCAGGACGTCACCGAGCATTTCCGCGGGTCGGGGTTCGGGATGTTCGCGCGGATGGTCGAGGGCGGCGCCGTGGTGCGCGCGATCCCGGCGCCGGGCGCCGGCTTGCGGCCGCGCAGCTTCTTCGACGGAATGAACGATTGGGCGCGCGGCGAAGGCTGGGCCGGGCTTGGTTACATGAACATCAAGAGCGGCGAGCCGGGCGGGCCGATCGCCAAGAACCTCGGCGCCGAAGCCACGGCCAAATTGGTCGCCGATCTCGGCCTCGGGCCGGATGACGGGGTGTTCTTTGCTGCCGATGTGGCGGGCAAGGCGGCGAAACTCGCCGGGCTGGCGCGGACGCGGACCGGGCAGGAACTGGGCCTGATCGAGCAGAACGTCTTCAAATTTTGCTGGATCGTCGATTTCCCGATGTTCGAATATGACGAGGACGCCAAGAAGGTCGATTTCAGCCACAATCCCTTCTCGATGCCGCAGGGTGAGCTTGAAGCGCTCGAAACGATGAACCCGCTCGATATTCTGGCGTATCAATATGATATTGTGTGTAACGGCGTCGAACTGTCGTCGGGCGCGATCCGCAACCATCGCCCGGAAATCATGTACAAGGCCTTCGAGATCGCCGGCTACAGCCGCGACGATGTCGACCGCGATTTTGCCGGTATGATCAATGCTTTCAAATTCGGCGCGCCGCCGCATGGCGGATCGGCGCCGGGTGTCGATCGCATGGTCATGCTGATCGCCGACGAGCCCAATCTGCGCGAAGTCGTGCTGTTCCCGATGAACCAGAAGGCCGAGGATCTGATGATGAACGCGCCGGCGCCGGCGACGCTGAAGCAGTTGCGCGAGCTGCATATCCGCACGGTCGATTGATGCCAAAAAACGATCTTGCGATCGACCTCGCCGATTTTGAGGGCGATGCCGACCTCGACCGGCAAGTCTACGAAACGCGGCTGGTTGCACTGCAACAGCAGCTTGAAAAGGTGCAGG
>JANNJH010000074.1:0-2519 GCA_031405775.1 Sphingomonadales bacterium
CCGACACCGCCGAGACCCGGCGGTGTCGGTCTATTTGGCGGGTGGCGATCAGCCTGGCCGCCGCCGCCGCCGGAAGTTGAAACGTGTCGCCGATCTTGGGAGTGAAGATCGACGCGATCTCGGCATCGAGGTCGGCCTTCAGCGCCGCGCCGCTTCCGGGTTCGCCGTGGGTCAGGAACAGGCTTCCCAAGATCGGCTGGCGGCCGCGGATCCAGGCAATCAGCTCGCTGCGGTCGGCATGGGCGGAATAGCTGTCGATGACGCGGATGCGGGCGCGCACGGCGACGTCATTGCCCGATATGCGCACCCGCTTGGCGCCTTCCTCGATGATCCGGCCCAGCGTGCCCTGCGCCTGGAAGCCGACGAACAGGATCGTCGATCGCGCATCGGGCAAATTGTCGAGCAGATGAAAGCGGACGCGCCCGCCCTCGCACATGCCCGAGGCGGCAAGGATGATCGCGCCGCGGACAGTGCTGATCTTTTCCGACGACCGCCGGTCGCCGGTGAAGTGAAAGGCCGGGTGCCGAAAGATGTCGGCATCGTTGGTGTCGGCAAGCTCGGCGCTGTACTTGGTGAAGACTGAGGTGATCTGCGTCGCCAGCGGCGAATCGATGAAGACATTGGCGCCCGGCAAATCACCGGCGTTTATCAGGTGCGCCAGGTCGAGCAGCAACTCCTGCGTGCGTTCGAGCGCGAACACCGGGACGACAAGGTTGCCGCCGCGATCGAGCGCCATGGCGATCTCCTGGTGCAGCAGGGCGCGGCGCTCGAGCAGGGTCAAATCGGCGCGATCGCGGTCGCCATAGGTACTTTCGCAGAACACATGGTCGACGCCGGTGGGTGCGACGGGGTTGGCGTGGAAGGATTTCTGCTCGGGTCCGATGTCGCCCGAAAACAGCAGCCGCGTATCGCCGCCGCCAAGCTCCACCGACACCGAACCAAGCACATGGCCGGCGTTCCACAGTTGCGCCCAAAGCCCCGGCGCCGGCTCGAAACGTTCATCGGTAGGGATCGTTCGCAGCAGCTTGAGCGCCCTTTCGGCATCGGGAACGCCATAGATTGGTTCTATCGGCGGCTCGTCGGCGCGGTCGGGGCGGCGGTTGCGGCGGGCGACGTCATGCTCCTGGATGCGCGCCGAATCCATCAGCATGAAGGCCAGAAGGTCGGCGGTTCCGGCGGTGCACCAGACCGGTCCCGAATATCCCTGGGCGACAAGCTTGGGGACAAGGCCGCTATGGTCGATATGGGCGTGGGTGATGATGACGGCGTCGATGGTGGCGACATCAAAGGCAAAATCGGCGTGGTTCAGCGCTTCGAGGGTGCGCGACCCCTGGAACATGCCGCAATCGACCAGCACGCGCGTGCCGCCGAAATGCACTTCGTAACAGGATCCGGTGACCGTTTGCCCGGCACCGTGGAGCGCGACTTCGAATTCCGGCATGCGGTCTCCAATCCTGATGGCTGAATGGAGCGCCGCGTGCCGCGCTTCGTCAAGTGGGGGGAATACGTGCCCCCAAGCGCCGGGTGCCCGCCCTCGTCGCCGCTGTCAAAACCGCCTATTGTCGTACTCGAATTAACATCGAAAGGCGTCGAGTCGGAACAATGCAGGCAGCGGGACCCCTTGACGCGACGGTGTCCCGCTCGCCTGCCGGGCCGGTCATCCTCGCCGTCCTGCGCGACGGTCATGCAGCGGTGCTGGCGGCGGAACGCGCCGTGCTGGAGACCGGCGACGCGAAGCCGTCCATGGTCTGCGCAATGCTTGGCGCCGGCTGCGCGCGGCGCTCTGGCTGATGGCGCAACTGCGGCCATGCGCCGACCTTCAACGCCTGCGCGACGAGACCGGCCATGCCGCGGCGATGCTGGCACCGGTGCGCGAATGGGATGTTTTCATCGCCGCTGCACCGCCGGACGATGAAGCGTGGTCGGCATTTCGGTTCGCTGGATACTGAGAGACTTCATCGCTTGCGGCTGGCGGCAAAGCGATTGCGCGACGTCGCCGCGATTTTCGAACCGTTGCTCGGCCTCGGCAAGGCGGGGCGGCGCGGCCGGCGACGGCTTGCGGCGCTGCTGGCCGGGCTGGGCCATTTGCGCGACACCGCCGCCGCCGGGGAACTGGCGGCGCCACTGGTGACGGGCAGGGCAGGGGCCGGCGGCGGCTTCCCGGTGCGGCGCGGACACCAGCAGCGCGACGACGCGCGCGCCTTGCGGGATGCGTGGCGTGGCTTTCGCGACGCGCCGCCGCGCTGGTTCAGGCCGGCGGATTGATTCCCGCCGCCAGCAACCCCGACACGGGTATCGCATTGGAAACATGGCGGACAGTGTCGGTGGAAACGACTGCCTGCGACACCGCCAGCAGCCGCGCATAGGCATCGTCGGCGAACAGCGCATGGACCGTGAGGCACATCGGCCTGCCAAAGCCCAGCGCCGCAAGTTGTTCCGCCGCGACGATCATCGTGTTGCCCGACGAAATCATGTCATCGACCAACACCACCGTACGGCCCTGCCAGCGCGACAGGTCG
>JANNJH010000075.1:0-6117 GCA_031405775.1 Sphingomonadales bacterium
CGCCGCCTTGCCCAGCCATTCGCGCAAAGGCGCGCCCGACCCGGTCTTGAAGAAGGTCGATGACGAGATATAGCCCAGCCGCCCGCCGACCTTGAGCAGCCGCACCCCGAGTTCGAAGAAATAGGCGTAAAGATCGGCGCGATCGGAGACCACGGCATAGTGTTTTTCCAGATACGGCTTGATTGCCTTCAACAATTCCATCCGCACATAGGGCGGATTGCCGATCACCAGGTCGAACCCGCCCGCCGTGGTGATTTCCGGAAAGGCATCGGCCCAGACAAACGCGCGCGGGTGGATTGCCGTGTCAGAGACAATCGAATTGCCGACCCTGATATTATGGTCAAGCGTCGTCAGCGGCTGGCGTGGTTGCGCCGTCTTCAACCACAAGGACAGCCGGGTGATTTCCACCGATTCCGCATTGAGATCGACGCCGTAAAGGTTGCGCGTGATGATATGGGCATTGGCCGCTGCGGTATCCTCCGCCGCCAGCGGATCAAGCTCCCGCAGCCGGTCATTCGCCGCCTTGGTCACGGCAGACAGATGGTCGAACGCCGCCACGAGGAAATGCCCCGACCCGCACGCCGGATCAAGCAAGGTCAGCGCCTTTAGCCGGGCCAGCAGCGCCTGCCAATACGCCTGTTCCGGGCCGTTCCAGACGATATTGCCCTCGGCATCGGTCGATTTGGCATGGACTTTCAGCAGTTCGGTGCGGATTTCACCGATGATTCGGCCCAACGTCTGTTCGATAATGAATCGCGTCACAAAATCCGGGGTGTAGACGATGCCGTCGCGCTTCTTCTTGTTGGCCACCGGCACCGCCTCGCCGCGCGCCACCAACAGATCGGCCTCGATATCGCCGATGGTCTGTTCGAACAGATGGCCAAGGATGGTGACCGAGATTTCGCTTTTGTAATCATAGGCCGCCAGTTTGAGAAACGTCGCCACCAGATGATCGGGCAGCGCCAGGCCATCGACGAGCGGGTCTGGCGCGAACAGGCCGCCGTTATAGCCGGTGATGCCCAACCGATCATTGCCGATATCGACAGCGGCGAACAACGCCTTCACATTGTCCCATTTTGGGCGCGGCTGGAACGGATCGTCATGCTCGACGGCCAGTTTCAGCCGGTCATCGGGCAGCAGCACCGTGTCCTCGGCATAGGCGATGAACACCAGCCGATCGAGAATCTTCTGCACCAGCGCGATGCGCGGTTCGGGGGCGATTTCTTTGTGTTGATCGGCGACGAAGTGCAGCAGCGTTTGCCGAAGACTGCGGTAATCGCGGTAAAGCTCGTTGGTAATATCCTTGTCTTCGGCATCACTGCGGCGCAACAGGTCCGCTGTGGACGACCCCAGCAGATTCTCGGCCGAACAAAGTAATAGCAACAGCTTGAGTTCTTCCGGCTTGTCGATAGTGTCGAGGTCGAATTCCTCATATCGGGCTGTGCCCTGGCCAAAAGCATAAAGCCGCAGCTTCAGCATGTTGCAGACGATCACCCAGCGAGCGCCCGGCGCGTCGGCTGCATATTCCCACGCCTGTTGGACCGGCGTCTTGGCGCGGCCCGGCATGATCTTGTCGAGTTCGACGCGCGGCCCCTTCAACTCGACAGGCGCGGTTATCCGTTCGGACGTGCCGTCGAACGCGCCAATGGCGACATCCACCTCGCGTGGGCCGATGATCACCTTGGGCTTGAAGGTGCCAACTACGCCGCCAGCAAAGGGCCGATACCCTAACAGCGACTGCAAGATCTCGGCATTGAACCGCTGTTCGAGCTGCGATTCATTCTGTTTGAAAAATTTATCTCGCGCGTCGGCGGCCCAGATGCCAGCGGCCGCGAGTTGCTCCGAAGTTGGTTCGGGCGCCACGCGTTCAAGGGCGGCCCTCAACGTTTTGCGGTTGAACAGGGCTTCTTTGAAAAGTTTCACCAGGCGACGTTAGCCGCGACTGTCGTTACCGGCAACCGACCCTGCGAAACTGGCGCCAGAGAAACTGACTTTTTTAAGGACCCTCGAAGCAGCCAAGTGCTTGAAAATAGTGGTGCACCCGACAGGATTCGAACCTGTGACCCCTGCCTTCGGAGGGCAGTACTCTATCCAGCTGAGCTACGGATGCGCGAAGAGGCTGTTAGCAGCGCCAAGCGTGGAGCGCCAGAGGGGTTTGCGCGCCGTAAGGGTCTGGCGCTATTTCTTGACCGGCCTGATCGGTTCGATCGGGGTGAACTTGCCAAGGCCGCAACTGGCGCCGCGACGGATGCCGCCGCCCTGGTGAACTACCGTGATGATATCGACCGAACACAGCTGGCTGAGCGACGTCTTGTAGCTGAAGGCGCGTTCGAAACCGAGCCCCGAGCAGCGGTAGGGCAACGTGTTGCGATACCATTTCTTGCCCGTCATGATGAAATCGATGGTCCTGTCATCGACGACCCTGGTCTCGCGGATTCCGCGAAGCTGGACGCAGTTGACGTCGGGACCGGTCACCGTTGGCGGCGGCAAGGGCGTCTTCGCGGCTTGGGTTGGCGCGGCCAACAGCCCGGCGATAGCGGTGACAGCAAAGGCCATGACACGCATCGGCGGTTTCCCTGGCGACCTCGTTAAATCAATCACACCACCCGAAACACAGTGGCAAGCAACGCAACATTTACCGACAAACTTTTTGGGCCATATCGGGTGAACGCGCGCTGAACCCGTCGGTTGCATAGGGGCCGGACATTTCAGGGCGCCGGCGTCTTGTCGCCGAAATCGCACAGATCGGCGACGGGGCAGGCGAAACACCGCGGTCGGCGGGCGACGCAAATATAGCGGCCGTGCAGGATCAGCCAGTCATGCGCGTGCCGGCGCCAGCGTTTGGGCGTGCGCGCCATGATGGCGTCCTCGACCGCCCGCACGGTCTTGCCGGGCGCCAGGCCGGTGCGATTGGCGACGCGGAAGACATGGGTGTCGACGGCGCAGGTTTCGGCGCCAAAAGCGATATTGGCCACGACATTGGCGGTCTTGCGACCGACGCCGGGCAGGGTTTCGAGCGCGTCGCGCGACCGCGGCACCTCGCCGCCAAAATCGCGCACGAGGATTTCCGACAGCGCGATGACGTGTTTTGCCTTGGTGTTGAACAGCCCTATGGTCTTGATATGCGCTTTCAGCCCGGCTTCGCCGAGCGCCAGCATCCGTGCCGGGGTGGTGACCGTTTCGAACAGTTTTTTCGTCGCCTTGTTGACCCCGACATCGGTGGCCTGGGCCGACAGCACCACCGCCACCAGCAACGTATAGGCGTTGACATAGGCGAGCTCGGTTTGGGGCTCGGGGTTGGCCGCGCTGAGCCGGGCGAAGAAGCTTTCGATCTGATCGGGGGTCATGCCGCTGCTCTGGCGTCCTTGTGGGTCACCGCGACTATCGGGTTTTTAGCCCGAGGACATCGTCCATCGTGTAGCGGCCGGCGGGCTTGTGGGCGAGCCACGCCGCGGCCCTGAGGGCGCCGCGTGCGAAGATCTCGCGGTTTTCGGCGAGGTGGCGCAGTTCGATGCGCTCGCCGTCGCCAGCGAACAGCACGACATGATCCCCCGCCGCGGAGCCGCCGCGCAGCGATGCGAAACCTATATGGCCGGGCTGGCGCGGCGGACCGATACCGTCGCGGCCGCGATAGCTGGCGGCGGCGAGCGTAACGCCCCTGCCCCGTGCCGCGGCCTCGCCAAGTGCCAGCGCGGTGCCCGATGGCGAATCGACCTTGTAGCGGTGATGGAGTTCGGAAATCTCGATGTCCCAGTCCGGCCCCAGGGCGCGGGCGGCATCCTCGACGAGGCGCGCCAACAGGGTGACGCCAAGGCTGGTGTTGGCGGCCTGGAGGACGGCGATGGACTGCGCCGCCCGGTCGATCATGGCGTGGTGGCTGGGTTCGAGCCCGGTGGTGCCGATGACAATGGCGGCGTGCCCATCACAGGCGGCATCGAGCGTTGCCTCGAGCGCCGACGGCGCGGTAAAATCGATGAGCACGTCGCTGGCGATGGCGAGCGGGCCGTGATTCGAACAAATCGTCAGCGTCGGCGGGAACGCCGGACCGATCGGCCGGCCAACCGCTTCATGCCCGGCGCGTTCGATGGCGCCGGCCAGCGTCAGGCGCGGATCGTCGGGGATGGCGGCGATGATCGCCTGTCCCATCCGCCCGCCGGCCCCGACAACGCCGATCCTGATCCTGCCATCGCTCATGCTGACTGATGTGGCGCAGGCGCGCCGGTTGTGCAACCGGGGATGAACACGGCATGGTGGTAGAATGACACGCATCGACAACATCGTCATCCTGACCGGCGCCGGGGTTTCGGCCGAATCGGGCGTGCCGACGTTTCGCGGCCCCGACGGCTTGTGGGAGGGGCATCGCGTCGAGGACGTGGCGACGCCGCAAGCGTTCGCGCGCGATCCCGTGCTGGTGCAGCGATTCTATGATGCGCGGCGCGCGGCGCTGGCCCGGGTCGTGCCCAACGCGGCGCATCTCGCGCTGGCGCGGCTCGATGCCGAATGGCCGGGCGAGCTGCTGCTGGTGACACAGAATGTCGATGACCTGCACGAACGCGGCGGCGCGCGGCGGCTGCTCCACATGCATGGCGAGTTGAAACGGGCGCTGTGCAGGGCGTGCGGCGCGGCGCCGGCGTGGGTGGACGACCTGTCGGGCGATCCGCCATGTCCGCGCTGCGGCACGGCGGGCCGGCTGCGCCCCGACATCGTCTGGTTCGGCGAGATGCCCTATCACATGGACGTCATCGAAGCCGCGATCGACGCCTGTGACCTGTTCGTTTCGATCGGCACGTCGGGGGCGGTCTATCCGGCGGCGGGGTTCGTCGGCGCGGCGCGCGCGGCGGGGGCGCGGACGCTGGAAATCAACCTCGATGCGTCGGCGGGGACGGCGTCGTTCGACGCGGCACGTCATGGGCCAGCCGGCACGCTGGTGCCGCGATGGGTGGAGGAAATACTCGCGTCGCTTGACGGGAGGGGAGCTTAGCCCTCGTCGGGCGCGCGGGTGGCAAGCCTGCCGGCGTCAGGCCGGCGCCCGCCGGCGATGCGAAACTCGATGACTTGTTGGCGCGTCGTGCGTAAAGCGGTGCGGCATCTGGGGGGCGGCACTTTGGAATCCTTGATCTTGTCGATCCGCATCGAGCGCCGCTGGCCGTTGCTCTGCGTGCTGGCGTTGGCGGCGGCGTGGCTCGCCGCGGCGGGGTTCGACAGCGCCGTGCGAATGCCGCCACAACCATCGGCGCACGACCTCGCCGCCTTTGTCGTCGCCGTCCTGCCGCCGATCGGGCTGGCGTTGCTGGTCTGGGCGCTGCTGCCCGGTACCGAACGCTCGCTGCAACTCGCCGAAGTCGAAACGCGGCTGGGGGACGCGCGGCAAATCGTCGACGACGTGCATGCCCGACTCGAAAGCGTCGATGCGGCGATCGAACGCAGCACCGATCGAACCCGGGCGCTGGCCGATGCCGCGTCGATGACCTTGCCGGGGCTTGGCGCCAGCGCCGCCGCGCTTTCGGCCACCGCCGAGCGTGTCATCGCCAGCGGCGAGGCGACGCAGCGCCTCGTCGACAGCTTTGGCGAGGCGCTGCCGGCGCTGGCCCGCACCATCGCCGAGGTCGACCAGACTTTGCGCGCCGTCGGCGGCGACAGCGCCGTGCAGCTGCGCGCCGTCGAAGCGATGCTGACGGCGGTCCAGACGCGCAACCGCGAGGCCGCGATCGACGCCGATGCCGCGATCGCCAACATGAGCGGGCTGCTGTCGCGGATCGACGAAGCCTCGAGCCGCAACACCAGCGTGCTGGCGAAACGCGCCTATGCCCTCGACGCCGCGGTCGATGGCGTCCTCCAACGCACGACAACGGCGGTCGATCACCTGCACGAAGCGGTCGAGGCGCAGCTGCGCCGGTTCGACGCCGGGATCGAAACGGCGGGCAGGCGGTTGACGATCATGGGCGATGACGAAGCGCGGCTGTTCGACCAGAAGCTCGAATTGTTGTTGCAGTCATCGGCACAACTCGGCCGCGAATTCCGCGACCTCGAAGCCGGCGGCGAGCACCTGCAGGCGCTGGTGGCGGCGCATCTCGACGACCTCAACGCGCGTATGGCGGGGCTTTCCGCGACCGGCGC
>JANNJH010000076.1:0-1310 GCA_031405775.1 Sphingomonadales bacterium
GACAACTGCCCCCGTCGCAGCCGCGACAACTGCCCCCGTCGCAGCCGCGACAACTGCCCCCGTCGCAGCCGCGACAACTGCCACGCCCCCAGTCGAAGACACCAAGGCCGAAGCCCCCAAGCTATGGCCTGCCCTCACGTCAGTAGCCGCCCTCTTCACCCCCAACACAAAGGAAACTCTTATGAGCACCGCATTCGATATCAAGCCGGAAAAGATCGCCGAAACCCTCAAGGCCGGCGTTGCCCAGTTCAGCACCAGCGGCAAGGCTGCCATGGAGCAGATCACCGCCAAGTCGCGTGAAGCCGTCGAAGGCAGCATGAAGTCGCTCGAAGAGATGACCGACATGGCGCGCGGCAATGTCGAAGCGCTGCTGGCCTCGGCCCGCGCCGCCACCGCCGGCATCGAAACCCTCGCCGCCCACGTCAGCAAAGCTTCCAAGAAGAGCTTCGATGACGTCTCGGCGTGCGCCAAGTCGATGACCAGCGCCAAGAGCCCGAACGAGCTGATGCAGTTGCAGAGCGAATTCGCCAAGAAGCAGTACGACAGCGCCGTCGCCGAATTTTCCAAGCTTTCGGAAATGATGGTCAAGCTGGCTGGCGAAGTCTTCGAACCGGTGCAGAACCGCGTTGCGATCACCACCGACAAGGTCAAGACGACCTTCACCAAGTAAGGCGATCGATCGAAGCGATTCCGGCCGCCGCGTGCGACCGGAAACAGGAAAGGGCGGGTGCGGCGACGCGCCCGCCCTTTTCCATGGCCGCGTGCCGCCGTATAGAGAGGTTTCGCAACGCAACCCAGGCCACGACCGATGACATCTGACTTTGATCGACCAAATCGCCACCGGCCCGCGCCGTGTTTGGCAGGCGACGCCGACCGCCCCGGTGGCGGCACTGGCGATACCGGCATCGGTGTCGCCACCAAGACGCGCACGAAAACCGCCAAGCCGGCGCTATACAAGGTGCTGATGCTCAACGACGATTACACGCCGATGGAGTTCGTCGTCCTCACCCTGCAACGCTTTTTCAAGATGACCATCGAGGACGCCACCCGCGTCATGCTCCACGTCCACCAGCGCGGCGTCGGCATCTGCGGCGTCTTCACCTATGAGGTCGCCGAAACCAAGGTCAACCAGGTCATCGACTTCGCCCGCGAACATAATCATCCGCTGCAATGCACGATGGAAAAGGACTGACCCGGCATCGCGCCCGCTGGCCCCACCGAGCCGGCAATCTTCACGACGGCTAGCGTCAAGCCACTCGTTCCGACATGGCTGCCGCGCAGACAGCAACATCGCCACGAGCCATCGTCAT
>JANNJH010000077.1:0-2329 GCA_031405775.1 Sphingomonadales bacterium
GTCATCTGCATCACCAACCCGCTCGATGCGATGGTCTGGGCGCTGCGCGAATTTTCGGGGCTGCCGCACCACATGGTCGTCGGCATGGCCGGCGTGCTCGACAGCGCGCGGTTCCGGCATTTCCTGGCGGACGAATTCAAGGTTTCGGTCAAGGACGTCACGGCGTTCGTTCTCGGCGGCCATGGCGACACGATGGTGCCGGTGGTCGAATATTCGACCGTCGCCGGCATTCCGCTCCCCGATTTGGTCAAGATGGGCTGGACGACCAAGGAACGCATCGACGCGATCGTCCAGCGCACGCGTTCGGGCGGCGGCGAGATCGTCGGGCTGTTGAAGACCGGCTCGGCCTATTTTGCCCCGGCGACGAGCGGCATCGCGATGGCCGAAGCCTATCTTTACGACCAGAAGCGGGTCATTCCCTGCGCGGTCAATTTGACCGGTCAATATGGTGTGAACGACCTTTATGTCGGCGTGCCGTGCATCATCGGTGCCGGCGGCGTTGAAAAGGTGGTCGAGATCGCCCTGACGCCGGAAGCACAGGCGAATTTCACCGTGTCGGTCGATGCGGTCAAGGAACTGCTGCTGGCGTGCAAGGCGATTGATCCGTCGTTGGGTTAAAGCAGACCGCTACCGTCGGGATATGGTACCGCTGCTTATGAAAAGCAGCGCAAGAGAGGGCTGCTTATTTTGCGCGTCAACGCTTTTATGAGAAAGTCTTCAAATTTTCGTTGCCGGTTACCATCCCAGTTGCTTTCTGGGGGTTAGCATTTGGCGTAGCAACGCTCGGACGTTGGCTAGCGGATGGTATGAAACAGGATAAAGACTGACGAACAAATAGATACCGCAAGCTCAATTCCGTTAAGTGAGCGCTCAATCGATCCGGCTTGGAATATCGTCTGTCTCGAAGAACACGCCGGCAATGATCGGTCCGGCTGGGTCATAGGCGACCCAATAGCGACCGCGTTTCAGCCATAGCAAATCGAACACAACGAGTTCGGGGTATGGGCCCGGTGCTGGTGCGCCCCGTTCGGGTGCGTTCAGAATGATCAGGCTGGCCTCGGCCAAGGCATGACCAAGATTGCGCAGCGCTTGTGGACGCTCCTTCGCGATGTAGAACTGTTCCAGCGCTTCAAGCTGCGCGCTGGCTTCCGGCGTTAGGGTAATCAACGTCCGGTGTTCGCCTTATTAGCATCGGCATTTTCGCCAGCTTCGAGGCGCTCGGCTGCGCTGCGCAGGCGGTCGAGAATCGGTAGAAGGGTCACGCTTTGGCCCGCTGCAATCTCAGCCTTGCTGCGTGTCAGGCTTTCCTGCCAGCCGGCGGGCACCCGCGTTTGATTGGCGACGTTGGACATTGAGCCAGCATAGACCATTTTAGGCCAGTCATCCAGCCCTGCGCCGCCTATCGAAATGGGAGCTTGCGCCGGATTTTGTGCGAAGCTGCCTTGCGGTCATTCCATGGCCAATCCATAGAGCGTCGCGATAGTATTCCTTGAGGACGCCAGCCAATGAACATCCACGAATATCAGGCGAAGGAAGTGCTCGCCAAATTCGGTGTGCCTGTGCCGCCGGGATTTGCGGCATTGACTGTCGATGAAGCCGTCGCCGCTGCGGGCAAGCTCCCCGGTCCATTGTATGTCGTCAAGGCGCAGATCCACGCCGGCGGGCGCGGCAAGGGCAAGTTCGTCGAGCTGCCGCCCGAAGCCAAGGGCGGCGTCCGGCTGGCACGCTCGGCCGACGAAGTCCGTGCTGCTGCGACCGACATGCTCGGCAATACGCTGGTGACGATCCAGACCGGGGCGCATGGCAAGCAGGTCAATCGGCTCTACATCACCGATGGCGTCGATATCGCCAAAGAATTCTATCTGGCGCTGCTCGTCGATCGCGCTTCGGGGCGGATCGCGCTGGTCGCATCGACCGAAGGCGGCATGGACATCGAGACGGTGGCGCATGACACGCCCGAGAAGATCGAGACGATGACGATCGACCCGGCGACCGGCATCATGCCGCACCATGGCCGGGCGGTTGCCGCGGCACTGGGGCTGCATGGCGATCTCGCCAAGCAGTGCGAGAATGTCGTGGCGCGGCTTTATGAAGCCTTTGTCGGCACTGATGCCTCGCAGATCGAGATCAATCCGCTCGCCGTTACGACTGACGGCAAGCTGGTGGTGCTCGATGCCAAGGTCGGTTTCGATCCGAACGCGCTGTATCGCCATCCCGATCTCGTCGCGCTTCGCGACCTGACCGAGGAAGACCCCGCCGAAGTCGAAGCGTCGAAGTATGACCTGGCGTTCATCAAGCTCGATGGCTCGATCGGCTGCCTCGTCAACGG
>JANNJH010000078.1:0-3166 GCA_031405775.1 Sphingomonadales bacterium
TCCTGGATCAAATCCTCGACCTGGTCCTCGACCGGCTTTATCTCGATCGGCGGATCGATGAGGCCGGTGGGGCGGATGACCTGTTCGACGAACACCCCGCCGGTCTTGTCCATTTCCCACGGGCCGGGGGTGGCCGAAACGAACACCGTCTGCGGGCGCATCGCCTCCCATTCGGCAAAGCGCAGCGGCCGGTTGTCGATGCACGACGGCAAACGGAAACCATATTCGGCGAGCGTCAGCTTGCGGCGGTGATCGCCCTTGGCCATGGCGTTGATCTGGCCGATGGTGACATGGCTTTCATCGACGAACAGCATGGCATTTTCGGGGAGATATTCGAACAGCGTCGGCGGCGGCTCGCCCGGCAGGCGGCCGGTGAGGAAGCGGCTGTAATTTTCGATGCCGGCGCAGGAGCCCGTGGCGGCGATCATCTCGAGGTCGAAATTGGTGCGCTGTTCGAGGCGCTGGGCTTCGAGCAATTTTCCCTCGGCGTGCATTTCCTTCAATCGCTCGGTCATCTCGAAACGGATTGCCTCGCTGGCCTGTTTCAGCGTCGGGCCGGGGGTGACGTAATGGCTGTTGGCGTAGATTTTCACATAGTCGAGTTTGGCGACCGACTTGCCGGACAGCGGGTCGAATTCGGTGATGCTCTCGATTTCGTCGCCGAAAAAGCTGATGCGCCAGGCGCTGTCTTCATAATGCGATGGGAAAATCTCGAGATTGTCGCCGCGCACCCGGAAATTGCCGCGTGCAAAGCCGGTGTCGTTGCGCTTGTATTGCAGCGCCACGAGCTTCCTGATGATTTCGCGGCTGTCGACGCTTTCGGCCTTTTTCAGGGTGAAGGTCATCGCTGAATAGGTCTCGACCGAGCCGATGCCATAGATGCATGATACCGAGGCGACGATGATGACGTCGTCGCGTTCGAGCAGCGATCGCGTCGCCGAATGCCGCATCCGGTCGATGGCTTCGTTTACGGAGGATTCCTTCTCGATATAGGTGTCCGACCGCGGCACATAGGCTTCGGGCTGGTAATAATCATAGTAACTGACGAAATATTCGACGGCGTTGTTGGGAAAGAAGCTCTTGAATTCGCCGTATAGTTGCGCGGCGAGGATCTTGTTGGGGGCCAGGATCAGGGCTGGGCGCTGGACGGCCTCGATGACCTTGGCGACGGTGAAGGTCTTGCCCGATCCGGTGACCCCCAGCAACACCTGGTCGCGTTCGCCGTCATTGGCCTGCGCCACCAGTTCGGCGATGGCGGTCGGCTGGTCGCCGGCGGGGACATAGTCGCTTTCGAGGACGAAGCGGTGCCCGCCTTCGGATTTTTCGGGCCGTACCGGGCGATGCGGAACGAACGCCCCGGCGGTTTCCGGCTCGGCAAGGCTGGTGCGAATCTGGATGGCCATCGCGTCTATATGGCGCAGGGTCCTGTTTCGTTCCAGAGGCCCGCCACGCATGCGGCTGATGGCAGGCAGGCAAATCGCGGGCTATGGTGGGCAATGACCGAACGATTCGAACGTCACAGACAGGCATGGACCAGCGACGAGGTCCAGAAGCTGCACACGCTCGCCAAAAAGGCGATGCCGTTGCGGGCGATCGCCAAGGCGCTGACGCGCAGCGAGGAATCGGTGAAGACGCGGGCCAAGCTCGATGGGTTGAGTATCGCGAAATTGCGTTAAACCTCTCCCCTCGCGGGAGAGGCGACACGCGCGCCAGCGCGGCGGGTGAGGGGGTGCTCTCTCGCAGCAATAAGACCCCCCTCACCCGGGCCGCGCCAAGGGGCGCGTCTCTCTCCCTCTCCCGCAAAGGGAGAGGGGTCGTCGTTACGCGATCGCGATGATCTCGACCTCGTTGCCCGCCAGCATCACCACATCGCCGACATGTTTGCCGGTCATCGCCCGCGCCAGTGGCGAGACATAGGACACGCTGCCGTTCGCCGGATCGGCCTCGTCGTCGCCGACGATGCGATAGGTTTGGCGGCGGCCATCGTCGCGTTCGAAGCTGATCGTGCTGCCGAAACCGGCGCTGCCGTCGGCGGGGCGGCCTTCGACGAGTTGCGCGCTGGCGCGGCGGGCGGACCAATATCGCAGGTCGCGGGTGGCGCTGGCCATGGCGCTGCGGTCGGCGCTGATTTCCCCCGCACTGCGCGCCGCGTCATAGGCGGCGCGCGCCAGCACCAGCGCCGCATCGATGGCGGCAAGTCCTTCGGGGGTGACGAGATTGGCATGCGCCGGGATCGGCCGGTCGGGCAGGTTGGCGGCGACCGCTTCGGCATCCGATTCCTTGGTGAAGGCAACGCTCATCCGCGGATTATGGCGAGCGCGGCGGGGTTTCGCAAACCACGGATCAACAAATACGGGACGCCCAGCGGCGAAGCATTCGTGCTCGGCGTTTTCGAGCTCGAGGAAAATATTTTGCTCGGTCTGGCGGCGACACCGGCGCGGCGCTAGACACTGTATCGCATTCTTTGGGAGACGCACGATGATCGGTTACGCGACGCTGGGCACCAACGACCCGGCCAAGGCCAATGCTTTTTATGACGCGGTGTTCAAATCGGTCGGCGTTGGTCGGTTGATGGAATTCCCCACCGGGGCAATGGTCTGGGGCGTGGCCTGGGGAATGCCGATGCTGGCGGTCGGCAAGCCGTATGACGGCGCGCCAGCCACCGCCGGCAATGGCACGATGATTGCTTTGGCGGTCGACTCGCGCGCCCAGGTCCATATCATGCACGCCGCGGCCTTGGCGGCGGGCGCCAAGGATGAAGGTAGCCCCGGCGTGCGCGGCGAGGACGGCGAGCAGGCGTTCTACGGCGCCTATTTCCGCGATCCCGACGGCAACAAGCTTTGCGCGTTTAAAATCGGGCCGGCGTGAACCGGACGGGGCCGGGTCGACCCGGCCCGAGTCCGTCCAGCCTCGATATCGTTACCGCCCAGCTTCGCGATCGCGACCGTGACCGCTATCTGAGCATTCTCTACGCGCCCGCGGCGGTGCGCCCGGCGTTGTTGGCGCTGCATGGCCTCGATCTCGAACTGGCGAGCGTGGTGGCGGGCACCTCGGAGCCGATGATCGGCGAGATCCGGCTGGCGTGGTGGCGCGAGGCGTTGGCGGGGCTGGATGCGGGCAAGGTGCCGGCGCAGCCGTTGCTGACGTTGCTGGCGGGCGAAGTGTT
>JANNJH010000079.1:0-1232 GCA_031405775.1 Sphingomonadales bacterium
TCGAGATAGGCGCGCGCCGCCTCGGCATTCTGGTCGCGCGCGGCATGGCTGCGGCCGAGCCAATATCGCGCCTGCGGCAGGCGCGGCGACTTGGGAAAGGCGGCGGCGAAGTCGGTCATCGCGGTTTCGGTCGCGGGCCAGTCCTTGGCGCTGACATTGGCATAGGCGGCTTTCCACGCCGCATCGGGGGTGTCGGGGAGCTTTTTGGCCGGCGGCCTGGCGGCGAGGTCGATCCTTGGCGGCCTCGCATCAGGCCTGGCATCGGGCCTCGCATCAGGCCGGGCATCAGACCGGGCATCGGGTGCCGGGGCCAGCGCCGCACCGGGCTCTGCTGCCGGCGCGGCGCCGCCTTCGAGCGCATTCAGCCGGAATTCGACATCGCCGCGAAGCTTTGCCTGTGCGTCTTCGATCTGGCGCAGCTTGAACTGGCTGGCCTCGACCTGACCGGTCAGGGTGCGCAACTGGCGTTCGAGCTCGCCGATCCTCTCGGTCAGATCCGCCAGCGGCGTCGACGCCGGGTTGCCGACCGGCGCCGGGGCGACGACAGCGGGCGCGGCGATCTCGGGCTCGAAATATCTGGGGTCGCCGCCGGGAAAAATCTTGCGCTGCACCGCGCGCATTTCCGATTCGAGCCTGCCGACGCGCTTTTCGACCCGCAGCGGATCGATATCCTGCGCGAGCGCCGCAGCTTGCGGCAGCAGCATCACCACCAGCGCCAGTGAAAGTTTCAGCCGGGATCGCATCGCCTCAGGCCCCCGGAATCGTGGCGATCGGCTTGGGACCGGTCGGGGCGACAGGCGCTGCGCCGGGGGTAGCGCCGGGTAGGGCGCCGGCAACCGGGCGGGCGGAAAGGTCGGCGGCGGCCAGGCTGACATCGCGTACCGTTTCGACAGGCCCGCCGAGCGGCGCGATCGCGCGGCCGCCAACGCTGATGTCGAGCGCGCCGGCCTTGCCGGTCCACAGCATCAGCCGCGGCGGATCGGCGGGAACGGCAAAGCGTTCGCCGGCCTTGAGGATGCCGCTCTTGATGGTGGTGTTCGTCGCCTTGTCATAGATCTTGACCCAGACATCTTCCTTGGCGGTCAAGACCACCGGCCCCGTGGCGGCGGCACCCGCGACCGCAACGGCGGCGGGCGCGACGCCGGCAGCGATCGGGCCAGTCGCCCCGACGGCCGATTCGACGACGGCAACGGGTGCCGCTTCGGGCACCGCTTCGGGCACCGCTTCGGGCA
>JANNJH010000080.1:0-3084 GCA_031405775.1 Sphingomonadales bacterium
GATCAACACCGCCTGGCTGGAGGTGTCGCGCTACGGCACCCATCTCGACAGCCGCGAGACGCTGGGACCGCTGCTCGAACTCGTCAGGCACGCCGTCGCCGCCTTTGATGGCGCGGCGCAGCGCACGATGCTGCGCGGCGATGCCTTCTGGTTCGTCAACCTCGGCTCGGCGATCGAACGCGCCGACAATTCGGCCCGCCTGCTCGATGTGAAATATCATTTGCTGCTGCCGCGCGGCGAAGCGGTTGGCGGATCGCTCGATTATTTCCAGTGGACGACGATCCTGCGCACCGTGTCGGCGATGACCGCCTATCGCTGGGTCTATCGCGACAGCGTCAAGCCGTGGCTGGTCGCCGACCTGCTCATCCTCAATCGCCAGATCCCGCGCAGCCTCGCCTCCTGCTATGGCGAGATATTGCGCCACCTCGACATGCTCGCCAGCGTCGCCGGCAAGCGCGGCCCGGCGCACCGGCTGGCGGCGGCCGGCCATGCCCGGCTGGCAAGTTCGAACATCGACAAGATCTTCGCCGATGGCCTGCACGAGTTCCTGACGCGCTTCATCGTCGAGAACAATAAATTGGGCGAAGTCATCGCCGAACAATATCTATTCTAAGGCCGGCTATGCGTATCAAGGTCGATTATTCAACCACTTATGACTATTCGACATTGGCCAGCGATGTCGTCCAGTTGTTGCGCGTCGAACCTTGCGGCCATCACGACCAGCATGTCGTGCATTGGCGGCTCGATACCGATACCAATGGCCATCTGCGCCGCGGCCATGATGCGTTCGGCAATATCCTCCACATGTTCTACGCCGATGCGCCGATCCGCCGCCTGGCGCTGCATGTCACCGGCGAAGTCGATACCAGCGAAACCCATGGCGTCTTGCGCGGCACCGCCGAACCGCTGCCGGCCAGCGTCTTCCTGCGCACCACGCCGCTGACCACCGCCGACGACGCCATCGGCGCCTTTGCCCGCGGCTGCGCCAGCGCCGATCCGATCGCCACGTGCCACGCCCTGCTGACCGGGCTGTTCGACCGCATGCGCTTTGACGCCGATGTGACGCACAGCCATACCGATGCGATCCACGCCTTTGGCCTCAACGCCGGCGTTTGCCAGGATTACAGCCATATCTTCCTTGCCGCCGCGCGCCACATCGGCATCCCGTCGCGCTATGTTTCGGGCCATCTTGTCCGCGCCGACGGCCTCGTCACCCAACCCGCCGGCCATGCCTGGGTCGAGGCGCATCTGCCCGATCTCGGCTGGGTCGGCTTCGATCCGACCAACGGCACCTCGACGACCAAGGCCTATATGCGCGTCGCCGTCGGGCTCGATTACCTCGATGCGGCGCCGGTGCGCGGGGCGCGCCGCGGCGGCGGCGCCGAAACCATGATCGTCAGCGTTACCGCCAGCGATTCCCAGGCGGTTTCACCCACCACGGCAGGCCAGTCCCAAATTCAGCAGCAAGCTTGAACACCAGCGGCCCGGAACAGTATAGTCCCGCGCGGGGGAGATAATCTGGCCATGACATATTGTGTTGGAATTCTGGTTCGCGAAGGTCTGGTCATGGTCGCCGACACGCGCACCAACGCCGGGGTCGACAACATCTCGACCTATCGCAAGCTGCGCGTCCTTGAAACCGGGCCGGACCGCGTGCTTGTCGTCACCTCGGCGGGCAGCCTTTCGGTGACCCAGTCGGCGATCAGCCGCGTCGCGCTCGGCGTCGTCATGCCCGACAGCGGCGAGAAGGAAACCGTCGAGAACGCCCCCACGGTGTTTCGCGCCGCGCAGATCATCGGCCAGGCGCTCAGCGACGCGAAATCGTCGATCGACATGGTCATCCGGGGCGATCGCGTCGCCACCGACGCAACGCTGCTGTTCGGCGGCTCGATCGACGGTCGCAAGCCGCGGATGTTCCTGATCTATGGCGCCGGCAACTTCATCGAATGCCAGCACGACACGCCGTTCCTGCAAATCGGCGAGCATAAATATGGCAAGCCGGTGCTCGATCGCATGATGAGTTTCGAAACGCCGATGGCCGAAGCCATCAAGATCGCGCTGATCTCGTTCAGCGCGACGATGCGATCGAACCTCGCCGTCGGCCTGCCGATCGACCTGGTGACGGTCCGCACCGGCACGTCGCGCGTCGAATTGCTGCACCGCATCGACAGCGAGGACAGCTATTATCGCGAAATGAACGATCGCTGGTCGAATGCGCTGCGGGCGGCGGCGGCGGCGATCCCGTTGCCGGATTATGCCAGCGAGCCCGACGGCGCGTTGTCGGCGGACTGAGGCGACACCCGCCTATTCCGCCGCGACCACCGGATCACGCCGCCGCCACAGCAGGAACGCCAGCGCCAGCCCGACAAGCGCCAGCGCCGTCATCGACAGATAGCCCATCGCCGCATGTCCGCCGGCGTTGAGATAATCATAGAGCAGCCCCGAGATCAAAATCGCAAAGGCGTGCGCCGGTGCCGAGGCCAGCGCCATGTAGATCATCTGCGCCGTCGGCGTGCGTTCGTCGCCGTGCAGCGCCTGGATCATCCGCACCGCGCCAAGGAAGGTCGCGGCGAAGCTTCCGGCGTGGAGGATCTGCAGCCCGTAAAGCGCCCAGACCGGCGGCAGCATCGCCAGCGCCGACCAGCGCACGACGGCCGAGATGCCGCCGACGAGGATCAGCGTTTCGGGTGCGAAGCGTTCGGTCCAGCGCGCCAAGAAAATCAGGAAGCCGACTTCGGCGACGACGCCGATCGACCAGAGATAGCCCGACAGCGTCGAGGACAGATGCTGGTCGTTGGTCCAGATCAGCGTGCCGGCGACATAGAAATAGCTGTGCGTCGCCTGGATCAGCCCCGCCGAAAAAATCAGCAGCGCGAACTTGCGATCCTTGAGCAGGCCGATGCCGCCCGACAGGCGCTTCAGGAACGGCGCTTCGCGGTTCCCCGCCACCGGCTCGGGCTTCATCCAGGCCACAGCGACGATCAACAGCGCCGAAACGCCGAACAGCCAGCCCCAGATTGCCCAGGGTCCAAAGCGATCGATGAGCATGCCGACGGCGCTCGATCCGACGACGAACGCCGCCGA
>JANNJH010000081.1:0-3513 GCA_031405775.1 Sphingomonadales bacterium
TGATTGTGCACCGCCACCGAAAGCACGCGCTTGGCGTAGGTCTGGCCGATGACATAATCATCGAGCACCTTGCAGATCTCGCGCGGGGTCGGCACGTCGCCGGCCTTCTTGACCAGCGCCGTCTTGGTTTCCTCGCGGATGATGTCGTTGCACAGTTCGACGCATTCATCGCAGATGAACACCGTCGGCCCGGCGATGAGCTTGCGCACCTCATGCTGGCTCTTGCCGCAGAAGCTGCAATAGAGCGTGCTCTTCGAATCGCCCCCACTCAGCTTGGTCATGGCTTTCCTCTTTCGCGCGTATGCGATTGTAGCTGTGAATATACGCCCCCGGCAAGTCCGGGGACGCCTTGAATTGTCACATTGGCCCGAACCGGGCGTGAATTCCCCGCGGCCTGGATCGAAAAGCGCAGCGCTTCTGGACCAAAATTCCTCACGCGGCCTTCAGTGCTTCGCCGTCGGTCGGCAGCGGCCGCTTCTCGGCGACTTCGTCGATCAAGCCAAAAGCCTTGGCCTCATCGGCGCTGAGGAACTTGTCGCGGTCCATCGAGCGTTCGATGGTGTCGAGGTCCTGGCCGGTGTGCTTGACATAAAGTTCGTTGAGCGCGTGCCGGACGCGGATGATCTCGCGCGCCTGGATCTCGATGTCGGTCGCCTGGCCCTGTGCCCCGCCCGAAGGCTGGTGGATCATGATGCGGGCGTTCTTCAGCGCGACGCGCATCCCCGGTTCACCAGCGGCGAGCAGGAAACTGCCCATCGACGCGGCCTGGCCGACACAGACGGTGCCGACCCGGGGGCGGATGTACTGCATCGTGTCATAGATCGCCATGCCGCTGGTGATCACCCCGCCCGGCGAGTTGATGTACATGAAGATGTCCTTCTTCGGATTTTCCGATTCGAGGAACAGCAACTGGGCGACGATGACCGAGGCCATGTGGTCCTCGACCTGGCCGGTGACGAAGACGATGCGTTCGCGCAGCAGGCGCGAATAGATATCGAACGAGCGTTCCCCGCGGTTGGAGGTCTCGATGACCATGGGGATGAGGCCGGCGTGAATGTCGAGCATGAAGAACCTTTCCGTAACACCGCAACGTCGGACGTTTGGCGACGAAGTTCAAGAGGGAAAGCCACGCAAGGGAGACTGGCTCGCCATTGTGGAGAGGATTCCTCGCGCCCTTGCGTGAACGTCGTGTGGGTTCACGCGCTCCGCAGAAAGCGCGCCCACGCCGCCGACTTGGCGAGTCGCCCCTGCGCCGTGGGCAACCGGCGGTCGACGGGGCGGGGAGTCGGATTATGCCGGCTTCGTGGTTGCGCGCTTGGGCTTTGCCGGGGCGTCAGCCGAAGCGGCTTCGGCGGCTGGAGCGTCAGCCGCAGGGGCTGCGGCGGCTGGTGCCGCTTCCGCCTTGGCGACCTTGGGCTTGGCGGCCTTTTTCACCGGTGCTTCGACAACCGCCTCGGCGACGGCTTCGACTGGCGCCGCTTCGGGCTTGGCCTTGGCGGCCTTCTTCGGCTTGGCCGGCGCATGGTCATGGTCGCAATCCGGACCATGGACATGTCCGTGATCATGGCCGTGAACCGTCGCCGAACCCGGCGTTTCGTCTTCGTCCTCGATCGCGGCTTCGAGGTCGGCGCGGGAGACGCTGCGTTCGATGACTTCGGCCTTCGACAACAGGAAATCGACAACCTTGTCCTCGTACAGCGGCGCCCGCAGTTGCGCGGCGGCCATCGGATTCTCCTGGAAGAACTTGACGACCTTCTGCTGTTCGCCGGGATAACGCGCCGCTTCCTGGCCGATCAGGCGGTTCATCTCGGGCTGGGTGACGGTGATGGCGTTGCGCTGGCCGATCTCGCTGAGCAGCAGCCCGAGGCGGACGCGGCGTTCGGCGATGCGGCGGTAATCGCCACGCTCGGCTTCAAGCTGGACGCGCGCCGCGGCCGGATCGGCGTCCTGCGTGGCTTCCTGGTCGAGCTGCGCCCAGATCTGGTCGAATTCGCCATCGACCATCGTTGAGGGAACTTCGAAATCGTGGCGCGACGCCAGCGTGTCGAGCAATTTGCGCTTCATATGGGTGCGAGTCAGCCCGCCGAGTTCGACGTCGAGCTGATCCTTGAGGATTTCCCTGAGCGCGTCGATCGAATCGATGCCGAAGCCCTTGGCGAATTCATCATCGAACTTGCTCTCGACCGGGGTTTCGACGCCCTGCACCAGGCAGGCGAATTCGGCCGGCTTGCCCTTGAGATAGGCGACGTTGTAATCGTCGGGGAAGGTCACCTTGACGGTGCGCTCGTCATTGGCCTTGGCGCCGATCAGCTGGTCTTCGAAGCCGGGAATGAGCTGGCCCGAGCCGATGGTGACGCGCATGCCTTCGCCCTTGCCGCCGTCGAACAGCTCGCCATCGACGCGCCCTTCGAAAACGATGACGACGGTGTCGCCGGTCTTGGCCTCGTGGCTGGCGGGTGCCGGTTCGCTGCGCCGCGCCTGGCCGGCAAGCTTGGCGAGCGCTTCGTCCATGGCGACGCTATTGTCGCCGACGATGAGCTTTTCGAGGCTGAGGCCTTCGATCTTGAGTTCATCGACGGTGGGCAGGATTTCCAGCGCCACTTTGAAAGCGACATCGGCGCCTTCGGCCGGCTCGCCTTCGAGATCGACCTGCGGCTGGTTGGCCGGACGCAGCTTGTGTTCGCTGAGCAACTGCTGGACGCCGTCGTTGACGGCAGCCTGCAGCGCTTCGCCGCGCAGCGCTTCGCCATGCATCTTGCGGACGAGATTCGGCGCACCTTGCCCGGACGGAAACCCGGCATACGGATCGTCTTCGACACTTCGGCGAGGCGGGCATCGATACGCGCGGCGAGCACCGCCGCCGGAATGACCAGCGAATATTCGCGGCGAAGGCCCTGGTTCAACGTCTCGGCGATCTGCATGTCTGGCTATCTCGTCTTTTGAAGCTACGGACCTGTAGCGGTCTGGTGCGGGCGAAGGGACTCGAACCCCCACGTCTTTCGACACTGGTACCTAAAACCAGCGCGTCTACCAATTCCGCCACGCCCGCTCAGGAGTGAACCGCGCGTCTATAACAACGCAGCCGGAAGGCGCAAGGCTGGGGTTGATCGCAGCACGATTGAATTGCCGCCCGTGCCCGCAAACACGGCCGCGCGAGGCCGGATGGCTCAGGCGATACCGAACCCCCAGAGCGTCGAGCCAACGCTGAACGCGATCAGGCCGACGACGCCCACCTGCACCATCCGGAGATTGCGGCGATTGCCAATAAAACGGTTGATCACCGAGTCATCGCGCTTCCCGCCGATCGCCCAGACGATGAGCGCGATCCACAGTGCAAAGGAGAACAGCGATACGACGTTGAGCATCGCCAGCATCCGGCGCTGCGGGTGTCGATCGACAAAGGCGATGGCGCTGGGCAGAAAATTGAAGACGACGAGGAAAACGAAAACGCTCCACAAAACCCAAAATGTCGCGTCGCTCAGCATGGCCGTCTCCCCAGTCGAACGGCGCTGC
>JANNJH010000082.1:0-6309 GCA_031405775.1 Sphingomonadales bacterium
GGTCAGCAGCAGCGACACCGCGTGTTCAAGATCGCGCTCGCCAACCAGCAAAATGTCATCGACCAGCGCCTTGACGACCTGCCGGGTCAGCAGCCCCGGCACTTTGACGGCAATGCCCTCGGCCAGCGTGTCGCCATCGCAGACACTGCTTTCGCCCTTCATATAGGCGTACATCGACGGGTAAAGCTCGGCCTGGACGCCGATGACGTCGATTTTCGGGTTGCGCGCCTTGGCGACGGTGGCGATCCCCGAGATCAGGCCGCCGCCGCCGATCGGCACCACCAGCGTATCGAGATCGGGGACCGCATCGAGCATTTCGAGCCCGACCGTGCCCTGGCCCGCCATCACCAGCGGATCATCGAAAGGGTGGACGAAGACAAAGCCGCGTTTCGCCGCGAGTTCATGGGCGTGGGCGCTGGCTTCCTCGAACTTTTCGCCGTGGAGGACGACATGCGCGCCATGGCCCTCGGTCTGCTGGACCTTCACCACCGGCGTGAACCTGGGCATGACGATGGTAGCCGGGATGCCGAGCCGCCGGGCGTGATAGGCCAGGCCCTGCGCATGGTTGCCGGCCGATGCGGCGATGACGCCGCGGGCGCGCTCCTCCGCCGTCAGGCTGAGCAATTTGTTGAGCGCGCCGCGTTCCTTGTAGGCAGCGGTGAATTGCAGGTTCTCGAACTTCAGCCAGACATCGGCGCCGGTCAACTCGGATAGTGTCTGGCTGCGCAGGCACGGCGTCTGGATGACCGAACCGGCGATGGCGCGCGCCGCGATTTCGACATCGGCGATCGAAATCGGCAGGGCGGTTGCGGCGCCGGAGGAATCGGGAGCGAGTGCGGTTGCGGTCATGCGTCGCTTGTTAACGCCGGTGGCGTCATGGTGCAACAAACTCCCGCCGGCCTGGGGGACGGGTGTTGGGCGCGTTGCTCGATCAATTCGATATGCAGGCGATCAGGCGGCGGCAGGACAGGTCGTCGCTGATCCGGCGGCTTTCGCAACGAAATGGCGGTTGCGCGGCGCGCTGTCTGCGCTAACGTTTCGCCAATGAAAATCGCTCCAAGTCTCGCCGCCCTTCTGCTCGCCACGGCGGCACCAGGGCTTGCCGATACCGCCTATGTCAATGCCAATGGTTATACGCTCGATGGCGGCGGCGCGCTGCTGCGGTTCGCGACGCTCGTCGTCGATGACCGCGGCCGGGTGAAGGCGACCTTGCCGACGGGTGCCGCGGTGCCGCGCGGCAAGCGTGTCAATGTCGCCGGGCGGACGCTGTTGCCTGGGTTCATCGACGCGCATGGCCATGTCATGGCGCTGGGTGAAGCGGCGACGAAGCTGGTCGCGGCGAAGATCCCGGCGCCGTCCGCCAAGGAGTCCGACCGGGCGCTGTCCAAGGCGCTGGCGATCATGGCGTCGGTGGGCCTGACCGGCGTGCATGATGCCGGCATCGATCGGCCGACATGGGAGCGCTATCGCCGCTTTGCCCGCGCCGGGAAGTTGACCGCGCGCATCTATGCGATGGCCGATGGCCCCGAAAATCGCGCCGCCATCGCGCCGAATGGTCCGCTCGTCTGGGAATATGGCGACCGGCTGGCGATGATGGCGATGACGCTGCGGGCCGATGGCACGCTCGGATCACGCGGCGCCTGGATGCGGGCGCCGTACAGCGATGCGCCCGAGCAGCGCGGGCGGCCGTTCTTCGAGGAAGGCAATCTGCGCCGGATCATCGTCGATGCCTCGGCCAAGGGTTTCCAGGTCAATGTCGATGCCATCGGCGATGCAGCCAATGGCGCGGTGCTGGGCGCGTTCGCGGCGGTGCCGGAAAGCCAGCGGCAGGCGCTGCGTCACCGCGACGAACATGCGCTGATCGTCGCGCCCGAGGATCTGCCGCGCTTTGCCCGGCTGGGTGTCATCGCCTCGGTGCAGCCAACCGACGCCACCAGCGACACGGTCATGGTCGAGGCGCGCATCGGCGAAAAGCGGCTGGCCGGCGGCTATGCCTGGAAGACGTTGATCGACAGCGGCGCGCGCATCGCCGGCGGATCGGATTTTCCGTTCCAACCGCCCAATCCGTTCTACGGCCTCCACGCCGCGGTGACGCGGCAATCGCGCGATGACCTGCCGGCGGGCGGCTGGCGGGTCGGCGAGGCGATGACGCTGCCACAGGCCTTTGCCGCCTTCACCACCGGCGCCGCCTGGGCCGGCCATGCCGAGGACAAGGTCGGCACGCTGACGCCGGGAAAATGGGCGGATTTCATCCTTGTCGATAGCGATCCGTTCGCCAATGCGTCGACCGAGCTTTGGAAAGTGAAGGTCGACGAGACCTGGGTCGGCGGCAAGCGGGTGTTCAAGCGCAAGGACTGAGTTGCGGCGCCTTGCAGCCATGGGGCTTGGTTGTCACCTTTCAGCCCAAGGAGGTCAGTTTCGCCACGGTCAGGATCTGCGGAAGTTCGGTCTGGCTGCCATCGGCGGCGTAGAAGACATAGACCGGCACGCCGGCGCGGCCGTGATCGGCCAGCCATTTCGAAATCAACGCGTCGCCGCGCGTCCAGTCGCCCTCCAGCACGGCGATGCGCTTGTGCCTGAAGGCGGCGGCGACGGCGCTGTCGGCCATGGCGCCCTTCTCGTTGACCTTGCAGGTCAGGCACCAATCGGCGGTCATATAGAGGAAAACCGGGGTCTTGGCGGCGCGCAGTTCAGCCAGTTTTTCGGGCGAAAACGCCTGCGCCATCAGGCCGTCGGGCGCCGATGTCGGGCGCGATACGGCGGGGTTGCCGATCGGCAGCAGCATGATCGCGGCGACGGCAACCACGATGGCGGCGCCGGCGGGCATCGAGCCGGTCCCGCCGCGATGCTGGCGGCTGCCAAGCCACCAGAGCAGCAGCCCGATCAGCAACGCGCCCGCCAGCCCGGCGGTCATGCCCTCGACGCCGGCCTGTCGACCGAGCACCCAGGCCAGCGCCAGCGCCGTCAGGAACATCGGCACCGACAAGATGGCGCGCAACCGCGTCATCCACGCACCCGGGCGCGGCAGCTTGCGGCGCAGCGCCGGGACAAAGCCGACAGCCAGGAACGGCAGCGCCAGCCCGAAACCGAGCCCGGCGAAGACCGTGATGGCGGCGACCGGCGGCAGCACCAGCGCGGCGCCGAGCGCGCCGGCCATGAACGGCCCGGTGCACGGCGTGGCGACGAACGCCGCCAGCGCGCCGGTGGCGAAACTGCCAAGCGCGCCGCCGCGGCGGACGGTGTTGTCGCCGAGAGAGCCCGTGCCCAGGTTGACTTCGAAAACCCCGGCGAGGTTGAGCGCGATGGCGGTGACGAGCAGCAGCAGCCCGGTGATGACGCGCGGATCCTGCAACTGAAAGGCCCAGCCGACTTGGGCGCCGGCGGCGCGCAGCAGCAGCACCAGTCCGCCAAGCGCCGCACAGACCAGCACGATTCCGGCGGTATAGGCCAGCGCATCGCGCCGCGCCGCGCCGGCGTTGATCTTGCCGCCGGCGAGGCTGAGCGCCTTGAGGCTGAGAATCGGGAAGACGCACGGCATGACGTTGAGGATGACGCCGCCGACGACAGCGCCGAGCAGGATCAGCGGCAGGCCGGCGGCATCGGCGGTTGGGCGATCGGCCGCCAGCGCGAGCCCGACGGCCGGAACGCTGCCGGGTTGCGCGGTGATCTTGAAGCCGAGCGGCTTGTCGTCATTATCGAGGGTGACGCGCAGCACGCCGGTGATGGTGCCGGCCGGGCTGGCCGCGGCGGCGGTTTCGAGTCGCAGTCGGTCACCCGCGATGGTCACCGATTGCGGCGCGGCATAATCGATGACGCCATCGGTGTCGGGGAAGAAATAAGCGGAGCGGACCTTGCCGGGCGAACCGAACGGCAGCGCCAGCACGAAGCGGGCGTTGCTGGCGCTCCAACTGCCGACGGCGCTCATCGGCTTGGGCAGCAATGCCTTGGCCAGCGCGATGCGATCGGCCTGATCGGGGTCGGCGGCGCCATCGCCGATGACCAGCGGCAGGCTTAGCGTCGCGCTTTCGGGGACGCATTGGTCAAGGCTGCACACCAGCCAGTCGACCTTGACGCTGATCGGGAAGGCGGCGCCCTTGGCCATGCCGACCGGCGGGGTGACCACAGTCATCAGCACATTGGGATGGGCGTAGACATAGTTCATCAGCCCCGAAACGATGAGCGTTTCGGGCAGCGGATATTCGAGCGGCTTTGGTTCGGCGGTGCCGGCGGGCAGCGTCCATGCGGTGCGGGTCGGCGCGCCGGCATCGCCGGGGTTTGACCAATAAGTGTGCCAGCCGGGCCTGGGCGTCAGCATCAGCCCGATGCTGAGCGGTTGGCCGGCGGCAGGGCGCAGGCTTTCGGCGATGATCGCGATCCGGGTGTGCGTTTGATCGGAAACGCTCTGCGATGCGGCGGGCGCGGCGAGCAGGGCGATGAGGAACAACAGCAGGGGGCGAATCATGCGGCGGTTATGCACGGGTTACTGCAAGCGCGGAAGCACTACACCTCTCCCTTCAAGGGAGAGGTCGGACTCGTGCCCCTTGGCGCGAGCCGGGAGAGAGCCGGCGCGGGGACGGAAAAGCGCAAGAGAGAGAACGAAAAAAGCCCGGGCAAAGCCCGGGCTGTCGTCGGACGCGTTCGGCGGGGGAACCCCGCCGCCTCGCCGGCCGGCGCGATGCGAGTCCGCGGCCAAGCCGGAAATCGCGAAGCCGCAATTTCCGTCCTGGCCGCAGCCGCTTATCGCTTCGAGAACTGGAAGCTCTTGCGCGCCTTGGCCTTGCCGTACTTCTTGCGCTCGACGACGCGCGGATCGCGGGTCAGGAAACCGGCCTGCTTGACCGTGGTGCGCAGCGCCGGTTCATAGCGGGTCAGCGCCACCGAAATGCCGTGCTTGACGGCGCCGGCCTGGCCCGAAAGCCCGCCACCGACAACGGTGCACATCACGTCATACTGGTCGCGGCGATCGGTGACGTCGAACGGCTGGTTGATGACCAGACGCAGGGTTGGACGCGCGAAATACACCGTCTGGTCGCGACCGTTGACGATGATCTTGCCGCTGCCCGGCTTGACCCAGACACGCGCGATGGCGTTCTTGCGCTTGCCGGTCGCATAGGCGCGGCCATAGGCATCGATTTCCTGGTCGCGCAGCGGGGCAGGCGGGCCGCCGCCACCGGTGTGCGCCGGATTCTGGGTGGTTTCAGTGGTCGTGGCGGCGGCGGGCACATAGGTGCCGTCCTGCATGCCACCGAGATCGGAGAGCGACTGACGCGTGTCGGACATTATGCTACAGCCTTCTTGTCGCCAGCTTCCTGGACGGTGAGGGTCGAATTCTTGCGGTTCATCGCGGCGATATCGACGACTTCGGGGTTCTGGGCGGTGTGCGGATGCTCGGTGCCCTTGAAGACGCGCAGGTTGCGCATCTGGTCACGGCCGAGCGGACCACGCGGAACCATGCGCTCGACGGCCTTGATGAGGACGCGTTCCGGGAAACGGCCTTCGAGAATCTTGGCAGGCGTGGTTTCCTTGATGCCGCCGGGGTGGCCGGTGTGGCGATAATAGATTTTGTCGGTGGTCTTCTTGCCGGTGAAGCGCACCTTTTCGGCGTTGATGACGATGATGTTGTCACCGCAATCGACGTGGGGGGTATAGGTTGGCTTGTGCTTGCCGCGCAGGCGGTTGGCGATCAGCGAGGCAAGGCGACCGACGACAAGCCCTTCGGCGTCGATAATAAGCCATTTTTTCTCGACCTCGGCGGGCTTGATCGAGGCTGTGGAACGGGTGAGCATGGTTTTTTCGTCCGGTAAAAAGCGAAACGGCCGAGGTGGAACCCCAGCCGGATGAAGCGCCATATCGCGGAAACCGGCGCCGGGGTCAAGCTTTTCCGGGGTTTCTCGGTGTGGTGTTATAATACCGCATCAGGCGATTGCGGCGGCGTGCGCCTGCAAATGCCCCAGCAATGTGGTTTCGAGCGCCTTGGCGTGGGTGGCCTCCAGCACGACCTCGGGGGCAAAGCCCGCCACCCGCGCTTCCTCCCAGCGCGCCGCGCACAGGCACCAGCGGTCGCCGGGGACAAGGCCGGGAAAGCCATATTCGGGGCGGGGCGTCGACAGGTCGTTGCCGATGGCCTTGCTGAAAATCAGGAACTCCTCGGTCGCCAGGATGCAGACGACGTGGCGGCCCGCGCAAAGCAATGCAGAGACAACATGGCAGGCAGACCATCCACAGGCCCACCAGGGGCCGTAATTCGCGACAATTAGACGGTGGGCTTGCTGGCCGACACATTGCGCCGTGCAAAGCCAAAGGCGATAG
>JANNJH010000083.1:0-19966 GCA_031405775.1 Sphingomonadales bacterium
GGACCAGTTCACGCGCTTCGGCGTCGCTGTCGTTCTTGTCCCTCAGCATGACATATTCGAAGGTGATGCGCCGGGCGTTGTTGGCGCCGGGATAGGCGGCGCAGGCGGCGAGCAGTTCCGCGATGCCGTATTTCTTGTTGATCGGCACGATTTCGTCGCGGATCTCGTTGGTGACGGCGTGCAGCGAGACGGCGAGGTTGACGCCGATTTCCTTGCCGGCGCGTGCCATCATCGGCACGACCCCCGAGGTCGACAGCGTGATGCGGCGTTTCGACAGGCCAAGGCCGTCGCCATCCATGACGATCGCCAGCGCGTCGCGGACGTTGTCGAAATTATACAGCGGCTCGCCCATGCCCATCATGACGATGTTGGTCAGCATGCGACCATCGGAGGTGTAGTTGCTGCCCGGCTGGTTTTGGCCGGGGATCCACGGCGTGTCGTCATCGTCGAGATCGTCATCGTCCGATACCGCCGGGCGCGGTGTTTGCGGCGCGCTGGCGTTGGGCCATTCGCCGAGCGCGTCGCGCGCCAACATGACTTGGCCGACGATTTCCGCCGGCGTCAGGTTGCGCACCAGCTTCATCGTGCCGGTGAAGCAAAATCGGCAGTTGAGCGTGCAGCCGACCTGCGACGACACGCACAAGGTGCCGCGATAGGCATCGGGGATGAAGACGCATTCGGCTTCCTCGCCATCGTCGAAGCGCAGCAGCCATTTGCGCGTGCCGTCGGTCGAAACCTGCGCGGTGACGATTTCGGGGCGGCCGACAAGGAAGTGCTGCTGGAGCAGCGCGCGCGTGTCTTTGGAGATATTGGCGAAGCTGTCGATGTCGGTGGCGCCGCGGTGGTAGATCCAGTTCCACACCTGCGAGACACGCATTTTCGCCTGTTTCTCAGGGATGCCGGCCTCGATCAGCGCCTCGCGCATCGCCGCCTTGGACAGGCCGAGAAGCGCGCGCTTGCCATCGACGCGCGCGGGTGCTGGCTTGCGGGGGACAGGCATTGGATCGACGAGGCCGGGAATCTGCATTGGGGGGATATAGTGGTGCAGCGCGGCAGAAGAAAGGCGGCGCTGCGTTGCGCGCTGCGCTGGTCAGGGCATCCGGACCGGCAATTTCAGGAAGACCTGGCCGCGCGGCGATGGCGGTGGCAGCGCGCCGCCGCGAATATTGACCTGCAGCGCCGCCAGGATCAGCGCCGGCGCCGGCAGCGTGGCGTCGCGCGCCGTGCGCATGGCGACAAAGTCGGCCTCGGTGATGCCGTCATGGATGTGGATATTGGCGGCGCGCTGTTCGGCGACGCTGGCTTCAAAGCGATGCTGGATGCGGCATTCGGGCAGATAGTCGTGCCCGACGAAAATGCGTGTTGCCGGCGGCAGCGCCAGGATTCTGCGGATCGAACGATAGAGCGTCGCGGCGTCGCCGCCGGGAAAATCCGCCCGGGCGGTGCCGTAATCGGGCATGAACAGCGTGTCGCCGGTAAAGGCCGCGTCGCCGATGCGATAGGTGATGCACGCCGGCGTGTGGCCGGGGGTGTCGAGGACGCTGATCGCAAGGTTGCCGAGCGGCAGCGTATCGCCGTCGCCCAGCAATATATCGAAGGCGGCGCCATCGAGCGCCACGTCATCGGCCTCGAAAACCGGCGCGAAGACCTTTTGCACAGCGGTGATGTCGGCGCCGATGACCAGCGCGGCGCCGGTCTTGCGGCGGATATGATCGCCGGCCGAAAGATGATCGGCATGGGCGTGGGTCTCCATGACATAGGCCAGTTTCAGGCCGCGCGCCGCGACCGCCGCCAGCACGGCATCGGCCGATGCCGTCGACAGCGCCGCGCGCCTTGGTTCGAAATCGAGCACGGGATCGATGATCGCCGCTACGCCGGTCGCCGGGTCGCTGACCAGATAGGTGGCGGTGAAGGTCACGGGATCGAAGAACGTCGCGACATCGGGGATATCGTGCATGGCCGGGGGCCTCCTTGCGTGAGCGTTTATATAATGACTTGCTTTATTAGAAGCAACTGATATATCTCTGCCATGATCGATGCCAAGACCTTTGATCCGGCGCGCTTCGAAGCAAATGCGGCCGCGGCGGCGCGCCTGTTGAAGGCACTCGCCAATGAGCGGCGATTGATGATCCTGTGCCAGTTGACCGGCGGCGAACGTTCGGTCGGCGAATTGCAGCCGCTTGTCGGCCTGTCGCAATCGGCGCTGTCGCAGCACCTTGCCGTGCTTCGCGTTGATGGGCTGCTCGCCACGCGGCGGACCGGCCACACCATCCATTACCGGATCAGCGACCCTGCGGCGGCGCAGCTGATGACCGTGCTGGCCGCGATTTTTTGCCCTGACGATGTGGAGAAAGATCATGACTGAGACACTGATTGCGCTTTCGCCCGCCGCCGTGAACGCTCGGGTTCGCCAGGGCCATGCCGTGTTGATCGATATCCGCGAGGCCGATGAATTCGCCCGTCGCCGTGTGCCGGGCGCGCTGTCGCTGCCGCTGTCGAAGTTCGAACTCGGGCCGCTGCCGGTGCCGCCGGGAACCGATGTCATCTACACCTGCAAGTCCGGCATGCGCACGGTGGCCAATGCGGCGCGGCTTGCGGCGCGGCTGGCCGGCCCGGCCTTTGTGCTGGCCGGCGGGCTCGACGGCTGGGCGGCGGCGGGGTTGCCGGTGGCCGCCAACCGCAAGGCGCCGCTGGAGATGATGCGCCAGGTGCAGATCGCCGCTGGATTGCTGGTGCTGACGGGGGTGTTGCTCGGCTGGCTGGTGGCGCCGGAGTTCTTCGCGCTGGCGGGCTTTGTCGGTGCCGGGCTGAGCTTTGCCGGCGTCACCGGTTTTTGCGGCATGGCGCGGGTGCTGGCACTGCTGCCGTGGAACCGCGCGGCGACCTGATCCGGTGGAGATGATCTCGTATCCGGCGGCGGTGGCGGGCGGCGCGGTGATCGGGCTGTTGCTGTCGGTGTTCGGCGGCGGCGGCTCGGTGCTGGCGACGCCGCTGCTGCTTTATGTCGTCGGCGTCCGCGATCCGCACGTCGCCATCGGCACGTCGGCGGCGGCGGTCGCGGTCAATGCCGCCGCGGGCCTGTCGGTGCAGGCGCGCGCCGGGCGGGTGAAATGGCCGTGTGCGCTGGTCTTCGGGGTGGCCGGTGTGTCGGGCTCGCTGCTCGGCGCGCATTTCGCCAAGCAGATCGATGGTGGTCACCTCTTGCTGTGGTTCGCGGTCGCCATGGCATTCGTCGGTGGGTCGATGCTGCTTCCCAAAAAGGCCGATGGCGACGCCGATGTGCGCCTCAACAGGGCGCTGACGTGGAAACTGGCGCCGATCGGCTTGGTCGTGGGCCTTGCCGCGGGCTTTTTCGGCATCGGCGGCGGTTTCCTGATCGTGCCGGGGTTGATGGCCGCCACGGGCATGACGCTGGCCAATGCCGCCGCGTCGTCGCTGGTTTCGGTGGCGCTGTTCGGCAGCGCCACCAGCATCAGCTATGCGGCGTCGGGGCTGGTCGATTGGCGGGTGTTCGCGGCGCTGGTGGGCGGCGGCCTGATCGGCGCGGTGCTTGCCATCCCGGTGACTCGGCGGCTTGTCGGCCGCGCCGATATTGCCCGGCGCGGCTTTGCGCTGATGGTGCTGGCGACGGCGGCTTATGTGGCGTGGAGGGCGACGGCGGGCTGAGGCGGGGGATTTCCGCTCCCGCCGGGAGCAAGCGCCTGCCGAATTGTGGCCATCGGGCAACACATGTCAGGTTTCTGGCGGTTTTTCCGAACCGGCGGTTGGCCGTTGACTTGCGATGGGCTATCGCCGCGACAAATAAGCAGGAAGAATCCTGTTTCCTTGGGGAGATCGCATGGGCAGCATCCGGTTGGCATCGGTCGCGGCGCTCGTGCTTGCGGCAAATATCTTGCCCACCGCCGCGCTCGCACAGGCGATTGCCGCCGAAAGCGCCGCCGACCAGCCCACCGCCCAGCCCACCGCCCGGGCCGATGCCCATGAGATCATCGTCACCGCGACCCGCCGCAGCCAAATGCTGTCCGACGTGCCGATCGCGGTTTCCGCCATCGGCGCCGAACAGCTCCAGCACAGCGGCGGCACCGATATCCGCCAGTTGAACCAGCTGGCGCCGTCGCTGCTGGTATCGTCCGCCACCAACGAATCGAACGGCGCGGCGCGTATCCGCGGCATCGGCACGGTCGGCGAGAATCCCGGGCTTGAATCGTCGGTCGCGGTGTTCGTCGATGGCGTTTATCGCTCGCGCACCGGCGTCGGCCTGACCGATCTTGGCCCCATCGACCATATCGAAGTGCTGCGTGGACCGCAGGGCACGCTGTTCGGCCGCAACGCGTCGGCCGGCATCATCGCCATCACCACCGCCATGCCCCAGTTCGAATTCGGCGGCCAGGGCGAAGTTTCCTATGGCAATTACAACAACATCCGCGTCCTCGGCGGCATGACCGGGCCGGTCATGGGTGACAAGATCGCCTTTCGCATCGACGGGCTTTACCACAAGCGCGACGGTTTCCTGACCGATGTCGTCTCGGGTCGTGACCTTGCCGACCGCGATCGCTTTCTGGTTCGCGGCCAGTTGCTGATCAAGCCGAGCGACGATTTGTCGATCCGGCTGATCGTTGATGCCAATCAGAAGAACGAGGAATGCTGCGGCGCCGCGATCATCGCGCCGCTGCGGAATCTGTCGCGCAATGCCGCCGGCGATGTCACCGCCTCGCCCAATTCGATCGCGGCGTTGATCACCAGCCTTGGCGGCATTTACCGGACGCCGAGCGATGGCGCCAAATATGTCCGCGAGACCTCGATCACGCCGGGTGCGAGCTATGACCAGCGCACCCGCGACTGGGGGCTTTCGGGCGAAGTCAACTGGGATCTTGGTGCAGCGCAGCTGACGTCGATCACCGGTTATCGCCAGTTCAGGAACAAGGCCGCGCAGGATGCCGATTTCAACAAGATCGACTTGCTTCGCCGCGATGACCAGAACCGCAAATTCCGGACCTTCACGCAGGAAGTCCGGTTGCAGGGCGAGGCCTTTGACAACCGGATCGATTATTTGTTCGGCGGTTTTTACGCCCGTGAAACGCTGCGCACCGACGACAATCTTGTCTATGGCAATGATTACGAGCGGTTCGTCAACGCTCAGATCGGCAACACCTTGCCGACGCTGGCGGCGCTTGTCGGCTTTACGCCGCCGGTCGGCCAGAGGCTGCTCAACAACACCGGCATGGTCCAGGGCGGCTTCTTCAAGCAGACCAGCGCTAACTATGCCTTTTTCACGCACAATGTCATCAGCCTGGTGCCCGACAGACTGCTGCTGACAATTGGCGCGCGCTATACCAACGAGAAGAAATCGCTCGAAGGCGTCTTTCTGAGCAACAATAATCTGTGCGGCGCGCTGCGCGGCGCGCCGGCCTTCACCGGCCCGGCGGCTGGCCTCAATGCCGCCCGCGCCGGTGCCACCAGCCTGGCGTGCGGCGTCATCAACAACAGCTCGGGGCCGGGCTTTACCAGCGATGATCCGGGCACCGAGCGCAAGGAAAACAAATTCACCGGGACCGCCGTGTTATCGTTCAAGCCGGTCGACGAATTGCTGGCCTATGCCTCCTTCTCGCGCGGCTACAAGGCCGGCGGCTTCAATCTCGACACATCGGCGCTCGATGCGCCATGCAATTTGACGACCGAACCCGGCAACCCGCTGACCGGCCTGCCGTCGTGCGCCGCACGCCGGGCCTTGCCGACGAACACGCCGGGCAATGCGCGTCCCGAAGCCAGCGACTTGCAGTTCGCCGCCGAAACCGTCGATGCCTTCGAAGTCGGCGCCAAGCTCGATTTGCGCGAGTTCAAGCTCAACGCCGCGCTGTTCTATCAAAGGTTCGACAATTTCCAGCTCAATACGTACAATGGCGTCACCTTCGAAGTCTCCAATATCGCGGCCTGCGCCGACGATCTCGGCGGCCGCGACCGCGACCTTGTCAGCAACAATTCGGCCTGCACCGGCAAGCGCAAGGCCGGCGTGATTTCCAAGGGCGTCGAGCTGGAAGCTTTCTTCTTCCCGCTTGCCGATTTCACCATGACCACCGGCGTCATGTATACCAACACCAGCTATGCCAGGAACCTGACGGGGACCGGCGGCGTTTCGCTGGCGCCGACATTGTTCCAGCTGCCGGGCCGGACCTTGTCGAACTCGTCGGATTATGTCGTCACCGGCAGCGCCGCCTGGACGCCGCAAATCAACGAGGATTACGCGGCGCTGCTGTATTTCGATTATCGCTACCAGTCGGCGCTCAACACCGGGTCGGATCTCGATTTCGAAAAGCTCCAGAAGGGCTTTGCCGTCGCCAATGCCCGCATCGGGCTTTACGGCAAGGACAAGCGCTGGGGCGTCGAACTTTGGGCGCAGAACCTGTTCGATCAGCTTTATCAGCAGGTTGCTGCCGATGCGCCGCTGCAGGGCAGCGGCACGTTCCGCGCCGTCCAGAGCGGTCTTGCGGCGACGGCGAACCAGGTTTTCATCACCTTCCCGGCGGAACCGCGGATGTATGGCGTGACGCTTAGGACAAAGTTTTAGCGCAGCGCGGCCAAGTGCAGCGAAGCTGCGCGCGGACCAGCGCAAGCTCGGCCGGCGGGGCGGCGGGGCCTTCGCCCGCCGAACCCGTCCGACGTCAGCACGGGCTTTGCCCGTGCCCCTTGCTGATCTTCTCCTGCCCCTTTCGGCCAAAGCCGCCCTCAGCCGACCCGGCCCTTGGCCTTGTGCATCGCGCCGGCAACCTCGGGCGGCATGTATTTCTCGTCGTGCTTCGCCAGGATCGTCTCGGCGTTGAACACCCCTGACGCCGGATCGACCTTGCCTTGCGCGATGACGCCTTGCCCCTCGCGGAACAGGTCGGGCAGGAGGCCGGTATAGGTTACCGGCCAGGTCTTGGCGTTGTCGGTGACGACGAACGTCACTGTCAGACCGGCGCGGACCAGCGATCCCGTTTCGACCATGCCGCCGAGCCGGATGGCGTCGACCGGCGGCGGCTTGCCGGCGAGATCCGACGGCGCATAGAAATAGGTCGCCTTGTCGCCAAGCGTCGCGAACGCCAGCGCCCCGGCGCCGCCGAGCGCCGTCATGGCGCCGACCACCAGCCACAATCGCTGCGTTTTGGCTTTGAGTCTCATCGACGTTTCATCGCATCGGCGCGTTTTTCGGCGTTGTGCATCGAAATCCAGCTCCACGCCAGCAGTGCGACCAGCCCGGCGACCGTCAGGATATACGCCGGCCAGATATAGGAGGCCCAGAGGTCGGGGCGTGAAACCACGGCTTCGATCATGCGCCAGTCCTCACGCCAAAGCCTCGGCCAGCCGCCGCGACCGGGCCTCGACGCGCTGTTCGGCGAGCATGGCGCGCATCCGCATCAGCACGATGGCGGCGAACAGCAATGAAAAACCCGCCACCGACAGCAGCAGCGGCGTCAGCATTTCGGGTGCGATCGTCGATTTTCCGCCAATGCTGAGGCTCGATCCCTGGTGCAGCGTGTTCCACCATTCGACCGAATATTTGATGATCGGCAGGTTGATGGCGCCGACCATGGCGAGGATGGCGGCACCCCGGCGCTCGCCGCCGGAACGCTCGCCCTCCGACGCCGAAAGCGCCAGATAGCCGAGATAGAGGAACAGCAGCACCAGCATCGAGGTCAGCCGCGCGTCCCAGACCCAATAGGTCCCCCAGGTCGGCTTGCCCCATAAGGCTCCCGACATCAGGCAGATGGCGGTGAAGGCGGCGCCGGCGGGCGCGATGGCCCGCGCCGCGATGGTGGCGAGCGGGTGGCGCCAGATCAACGCGGTCGCGGACGCGATGGCAAGCGCGAGATAGCCGCCCGAACCGAGCCAGGCGGCCGGGACATGGACATACATGATGCGCACGCTTTCGCCCTGCTGGTAATCGGGCGGCGAGGCGAACAGCCCGATATACAGCCCGGCGATGGTCAGGATCAGCCCGAGCCCGAGCGTCAACGGGGTCGCGCTACGGGCGATGCGCAGGAAGCGGGCGGGGTTGGCGAGGCGATGCATTGCGGGGAGGCTTTTAGCACGGGGGCGCGTGGGGGGAAGGGGGCGGGGCAGGATCGAGGAAGTGCGGGAGAAAAGCAAGGGCACGGGCAAAGCCCGCGCTGGCGTCAGACGGGTTCGGTTGGCGAAGGGCCAACCGCCCCGCTGGCCGGGTCATTCGCGAGTCGCGCCGCAAGCGAAGGCTTGCGGTGCGCCGCGACCGCTCCGCTAGCGCGGCGCTATGACCATCAACATCTGCCGGCCTTCCATCTTCGGCGTCTGCTCGACCTTGGCATATTCCGCCGCATCGTCGCGCACGCGCTCCAGAAGCGCCAGCCCGAGTTCGCCATGCGAAAGCTCGCGGCCACGGAAGCGCAGGGTAAGCTTGACCTTGTCGCCTTCGTCGATGAAGCGGTGAACCGCCTTCATCTTGGTCTCGTAATCATGGTCATCGATGTTCGGACGCATCTTGATCTCCTTGATCTCCTGCGTCTTTTGGTTCTTGCGGGCAGCAGCGGCCTTTTTCTGCGCCTCGTATTTGAACTTGCCGACATCGAGAAACTTGCACACCGGCGGGTCGGCGCCGGGGGAGACTTCGACGAGGTTCAGCCCGACCTCGTGCGCCGAGGCAATGGCTTCCTTGGTGTAGAGAACACCCAGATTCTCCCCGTCCTGGTCGATGACCCGGACCTTGGGAACGGTGATGAATTCGTCATAGCGCGGGCCGTTCATTGGCGCGGGCGTGTTCATCATGCGGCGTGGGGGCGGTGGTATGGCAGTGTCTCCTGTAGCGTTGTGCGATCAATGTAGCGCCAATCGCACAAAATCGAAAGGGACACGGACAGAAAAGCGCCGAAAATAGCCGCGATGGCGCAAATGGGGCACAGGGCGGCGGAACCCGTCGGTCAACCCGGCGGCAGGACCTCGCCCCTGTAGCGGTTTTCGAGGAACTTGCCCTGCACCAGCAGCGCGTCGCGGTCGGCGGCGGCGAGTTCGTCCGAGGCGCGCGCCAGTTCGGCCTCGACGACCTTCAACCCGTCGATCAGCGTCGATTCGAGGCTGCGGCCGTCGGCATCGATGGCGCGGGCGCGTTGTTCGGCGGGAACGCGGGTGTAGCGCGCGACGAGTTCGGGCAGGTGGCGCCCAAGCAATCGCGACAGATCCTGCGCCACCGGGTCCGCCGGCGGCACCTGCGCCAACTGCGTCTCCAGCGTGCCGAGCATCGCCGCGATCGCATCGACCTGCGGCGCGGCAAGGCGTGGCAGGACGGTGCGCTGGCGATCGAGCCAGTCTTGCGTGGCGGCGGGCAGCGCCGCCGGCTTTGCTGCGGCGAGCGCGCCGGGTTCGGGCTCGCGGCCGCTCCAGACGCCGGCCATGACCATGACGGCGATCCCGAACATCACCGCCAGCGCCAGCCCCGTCGTGCCTATGGGTCCGATAATCAGCCCCCACAGGATCAACCCGACGACGATCGCCCCGCCAACAGCGAACACGCGGGCGAGGCGTTTGCCGGCGCGCGCCGTCGTTCGTTGGCGTCGCCGGACCCGCGCCCGTTGCGCCGCCTCACCGACCTCGAGCCGGCGCAACCGTGCATCGTTGCGCTGGACGATCTGGTCGGGATCGGCCATCAGGACAGCGCCTCGAACGGCGATGCGGCGCCGCTGTTGGTCAATTTGGCCTGGTTGGCGCCCTCGGCGCGCGCGATATAGCCGCGGCTTTTTTCGACTTCGACCGACAGCGTATCGACCGTCGTCTTCATCGAAGCCAGCGCCTTGAGTTTGAAGGCGTCGATGGCATCCATCGTCTGGTAGACGTTCTGGAAGGCGCGTTGCAGCGTCTCGATCGGGATCGTCGCGCTGGCGGCCTGTTCATGGATTCGCGCCGTCTGGGTCTTCAATAATTCGCCGGTCGAATCGATCATGTTGGCGGTCGTCGTGTTGAGCGCGCTGATCTGTTCGAGCACGAGTTTCTGGTTGGTCAGCGCCTGCGCCACGGTGACGGCGGTGCGCAGCGCCGAAACCGTCGTCGTCGAGGCACGATCGACGCCCTTGACCAGCTCGACATTGTTCTTTTTCACCAGGTCGAGCGCCAGATAGCCCTGGACGCTGACGGCGAGCTGGGTGAGCAGGTCGGTGGTGCGCTGGCGGACATAGAACAGCGCCGTTTCGCGGATCGCCTTGGCCTTGGCCGGGTCGGTGTAATCGAGTTCGAGCGCCTTGGCTTCGAGCCTGGCGTCGAGCGCCTTCGACATATGGACCATCTGTTCGAGCCGCCCCATGGCATTCCACAGATTGGCGCGCTCCTGGTCGATCGCGGCATTGTCGTGGAGCAGCTCGTCCTTGCCGTCCTTCAAGCGCTCGAGGATCGTCGAAATATGCGTCTGGGCGGATTTATAGCTGTCGAAATAGCCGCGCAGCCTGTTGCCGCCGAACGGAATGATGCCGAACAGCTTTTTGCGGGTCAGCAGGTCGCCCTTGCTTGACGGATCGAGGTCCTCGATCGTGGCGCGCAGCTGGGTCAGGTCGGCGCCGATGCCGCTGTCCTTGTCCATGGCGCGCACCGGGCGATCGAGAAAGCGGTTCGACTGGCCGGCGGCCTCGCGGATTTCCTTGGCGCCGAGGTTGGTCAACTGGTCGACCTTCTTGCCGAATTCGGGGCTGGCGGCGTCAGCGGCGACGAGTTCATCGACAAAGCGATCGACCCGCGCCTCAAGCTCGGTCATCTGTTCGCTCTTCAACGGCACCAGCCCGGCCGCCGCCGATGGCGCGATGACGCCGACCGCCACCGGGGGGTCGAGCGTGATGACCGTCTCGTTGGCAGCGTTAGTCGCCTCGTTCATCGCCCCGTTCGTCGCCATCTCTGTCCCTCCACGCGTCGCCGGCGGGTTTTGTAGCAGAGCTACGCCGCTTCCTCCACTGTGTTGGAGTAGCGGGACGGTTTGACAAGCCCCCCGCGCCAAACCGCCACGTCCTCACTGGCCTGGGCGAGCCGGGCGAGGGGGGTCGGCACCGCTGGAATCGCCGTCACGCAGACGCTGTGCCCGGTCTGCACCGTCGGTCCCGACGTCGTCAGGAAGGCGATATCGGCGGCGTCGCGGCCATGGGCGATGCGCACCATGCCGGCGATGGGGGCGAGCCGCGTCGGATCGACCAGCCACCAGCCGCCGTCGAGGAAAACCTCGAACACCGCGTGGAAATCCGGCGGATCGAGCGCCAGCGCATAGGCGGCGACGGCGCGCGCCGGAATGCCGGCGGCGCGGCACAGCGTCAGGCCGAGATGGGTGAAATCGCGGCAGACGCCGGCGCGATCGATGAAGGTTTCGGCGGCGCTCGTGGAGCCTGTCGAGACGCCATGGACATAATCGACATTGGCGTGGAGCCAATCGAGGATGGCGATGGCGCGGGCGCCGCCGGGGGCGATGTTGCCGAACTGGCGCTGGGCAAAGCGCAGGAACTGGTCGACCGGGCAAAAACGGCTGGGCAGCAGATAGGGCAGCACTTCGACCGGCAAACGCGACCAGGGCGCGACCTGGACGCCGGCGGGAAGATCGAGGCGCGGCGCCAGCCGGATGATGGCACGATATTCGAACCACACCGATCCGTGCAGCGGCCCGCGCAGCAGCCGCGCGCCGCTGACCGGATCAACCGATTCGGCCATGCGGACGCCGTCGGACAGCGTCAGCGTTTCGCTTTCTATGGTCTGGCCGGCGGCATGGGCGACAAGGATTACGGCAATGGTTTCCGTCGGTTCGGCAAAATCATAGGCAAGGCGGGACTGGACCTGGACGCGCAAAAATGGACTCCTGTTGGGGTGGCTGTCGCGTCAACGCGCGAGAGCAGCTTTGCGTTTCGCACAAAGTGGCGATTCGCCCGCGTGTTTTCTTGGCCGTGCCGTGGCTGGTTGCGACAGGCTGAGGCAGTCTAATTCGGCACGATCAGCGAAAGGCAGGCGCCCGGATCGATCCGCGAACCATCGGGACGCCGCGCCGCCGCGGTCCGCACCACCAGCGCGCCGCCGGGCGCCGGGTAGAGAAAGACATCGAGCACGCAGGGCGGCCGGATGAACTGCAACTGGCGCGCCGGCCCTTCGCTGCGATCGAGCGACGCCGGCCCGAGCAGCCGCGTCACCCCGGCAACGCTCTGGCCGATGATGCGGCCAAGGCCCGGCGGCTGCGGCTGCGGCGCGGCGACCGGCGCCGGCGGCGGAGTCGTGGCGCAGCCGGCGAGGCCGAGCAGCAGGAGTCCGGGCAAAAGCCGCTTGAAGGGGGTGGGCCGGTTCAACATCGCGCGACCCTAGGGTTTGATCGACCAAAGTGGAAGCGGCGGCGCGTGTCGTCATGCCCGCGCGGCGGCGCGTGTCCGATGCCGCGCGGCGCGAGTGTCCGATGCCGCGCGGCGGCGCGGGGGGATGACGCGGCGCGCGGCAGCGCATAGGACAGCGCTCGGTTCCCATAATCCAAGGTTCTCGCATGACTGCCCGCACCCATGTCCTCGCCATCGGCAACGCGCTTGTCGACGTCATCACCACGGGCTCGCCCGAATTTCTGATCGATCGCGGCATCGCCAAGGGCTCGATGCGGCTGATCCCGGCCGAGGAGGCGGAGACGCTTTATGCCGCGATGGGGCCGGGGCGCGAGATCAGCGGCGGTTCGGCGGCGAACACCGTCGCCGGCCTGGCGGCGCTTGGCGCGCGATCGGCGTTTGTCGGCCGCGTCGCCGACGATCAGCTCGGCCGGGTCTTCGCGCACGATATCCGCGCCGCCGGCGTGGCCTTTGCGACGCCGGCGTCGAGCGGCGGCGCGCCGACCGGGCGCTGCCTGATCGTCGTCACGCCCGATGGCGACCGCACGATGAACACCTATCTCGGCGCCTGCCAGGAGTTGAGCGAAGCCGATCTCGACGCCGACAGCGTCGCGGCGGCCGATATCTTGTACCTCGAAGGCTATTTGTGGGATCCGCCCGGCCCGCGCGCCGCGATGCGCAAGGCCATCGCGGTTGCCCGCGCCAACGGCCGCAAGGTGGCGTTCACGCTTTCCGACGTGTTTTGCGTCGAAGGCCATCGCGCCGATTTCCTCGAACTGCTTGCCGGCCATGTCGACCTGATGTTCGGCAACGAGCATGAAGTCTGCGCGCTGTACCGGACGCAAGACCTTGACGCGGCGATGGCCGAACTCGCCAGCCACGCCTGTGTCGCGGTCGTCACCCGCTCATCGGCGGGCGCCGTGGTGCTTGAGGGCGGGCGGCGGCACGTCATCTCCGGCGAGAAAGTCGCCAAAATCGTCGATTCGACCGGCGCCGGCGACATGTTCGCCGGCGGCTTTATGGCGGCGATGGTCGAGGGCCGGTCGTTGCCCGATTGCGCGCGGGTCGGCTGCATCACCGCCGCCGAAGTCATCAGCCATTATGGCGCCCGGCCCGAAGTCGACCTGAAGGCGCTGGTCAAGGCGCGGCTGGGCTGAAGTCCCCCCGGCGGTGCCACCCGCGCCCCATCGCTACGGTCAATCCTGCCGGTCGGGCAAGGGGATCCCCGGCAATGGCAGCACGCCGATTGGCGGCGCATCGGGATCGAGCTCATGGACTTCGGTCAAGCCCAGCCCGACATGGCTGCGACGTCGGCTGTAGGAGAAATAAACTACCAGCCCGATGACCACCCAGCCGGCGAAAAGCAGCAGCGTGTAGTTCGACAGCGAAAAGAACAGGAAAGCGCAACCCGCGGCAGCCAGCGGCGCCGTCACCCACACCGCCGGGGTGCGGAAGGGTCGCTTGCGCTTGGGATCGCGAACCCGCAACACCATGACCCCGATCGCCACGGTCAGGAACGCCAGCAGCGTCCCGGAGTTGGAGATGTCGGCGAGCGCCTCGACCGGGAAGATCGAGGCGAAAATCGCCACGAAGACGCCGGTGACAGCGGTGATGACGTGCGGCGTGTGAAAGCGCGGATGGATTCGCGAGAAAACTTCGGGCAGCAGGCCGTCGCGTGCCATGACAAAGAAGATGCGCGTCTGGCCATACATCAGCATCAGGATGACCGAGGGCAGCGCCAGCCCGGCGGCGATGGCGAGCAAATTGCCGCCCCACTCGTAACCGATTGCCTGAAGAACATAGGCCAGCGCCTCGTGCGAGCGCGCCAGCGGTCCGGTCGGATCGGCACCCACCGAGCCGGTCGCGCCGGCTGCCACCAGCATATAGAGGATCGTCGAGACGCCAAGCGCGCCGATCAGCCCGATCGGGACATTGCGTTGCGGGTTCTTGGTTTCCTCCGCCGCGGTCGAGACGGCATCGAAGCCGACATAAGCAAAGAAGATCGTCGCCGCCGCCGCCGACACGCCGACCGAGATCATCAACTTGCCGTTGAAGGGATCGACAATCTCGTGCGCGAAAAAGCCGCGCGGCATGAACGGCGTAAAGTTTGCCATATCGATTGCGGGCAGCGCCAGCGCCAGGAACATCAGCAGCGCGGCGACTTTGATCATCACCAGAACCGCGTTGAAGCGCGCGCTTTCCTTGGTGCCGACAATCAGCAGGCCGGCCATCGCCAGCGCGATGAACATCGCCGGCAGGTTGATCAGACCCGGTTCCTTGTCGAAGGGACCGTGGACGAGCAAGTTGGGGATCTGAACGCCAAAAAATCGCTCCGCCAGTCCGACCATATAGCCCGACCAGCCAACCGAGACCGCGCTTGATGCGATGGCATATTCGAGCACCAGCGCCCAGCCGACGATCCAGGCGATGACTTCGCCGAACGTCGCGTAGCTGAAGGTGTACGCCGAGCCCGAAACCGGGATCATCGCGCAAAGTTCGGAATAGGCGAGGGCGGTGAGGAAGCAGACGAGACCGGCAATGGCGAAACTCAGCATCATTGCCGGGCCAGCCTTGGTTGCAGCGGTTGCCGTCAACACGAAAATGCCGGTGCCGATCGTGCCGCCGATGCCGAGCATGGTCAGCTGGAAGGCCCCCAGCGTGCGCGGAAGCGGCTTTTTTTCCGCCGTCGCCAGAATCGAATCGAGCGACTTGATACGCCAGTCAGCCAAGAAATTTCCCCTCGGTTGGCACGCGCGAGCGGTTCCCGCTTCGGACGGCCTGTCTATCGTCGGGCATAGGGGCAGGAGTTTTCCGCCGGGTCAAGGATTGATGCGACGGGTGAAGCGTCGGATGAAGCGCTGGCGGGAGGAAAGCGAAGCAAGCAAGGAAGCAAGGGGCGTGGGCAAAGCCCATACGTCGGACGGGTTCGGCGGGCGAAGGCCCCGCCGCCCCGCCGGCCGGCTTTGCGCGAGTCCGCGCGCTGCTTCGCTGCGCTTGGCCGCGCTTCAGCGGAAAGGCGGCTCGTCGAACGCCCGCAGCTTGCGCGAATGCAACCCCGGCCCCGCATCGCGCAACAGCTTGACCGCCTCGATACCGATATGGAGATGTTCCGAAACCACGCCTTCATAAAAGCGGTTGGCCTGTCCCGGCAGCTTGATCTCGCCGTGCAGCGGCTTGTCCGACACGCACAGCAGCGTCCCGTACGGCACACGAAAGCGATAACCCTGCGCCGCGACCGTCGCCGATTCCATGTCGATGGCGACAGCGCGCGACTGGTTGAAGCGCAGCGCCGACCGCGAGAAACGCAATTCCCAGTTGCGATCGTCGGTGGTCACCACGGTTCCCGTGCGCAGCCGCAATTTCAGCGCCTCGCCCGCGGCGCCGGTCACCGATTCGGCGGCTTGCTGGAGCGCCTTTTGCACCTCCGACAGCGCCGGGATCGGGATTTCGGGCGGCAGCACGTCGTCGAGGACATGGTCGTCGCGCAGATAGGCGTGCGCCAGCACATAATCGCCGATCGCCTGGCTCGGCCGCAGCCCGCCGCAATGGCCGATCATCAGCCAGGCTTCGGGCCGCAGCACGGCGAGATGGTCGCAGATCGTCTTGGCATTGGCCGGGCCGACGCCGATGTTGACCAGCGTGATTCCCGCGCGTCCCGGCGCGGTCAGGTGCCACGCCGGCATCTGGTGCTTGCGCCAGGCGACGTCGGCGGCGGCGCGGTCGGGCGACGGATCATCGGCAAAGATGTCGAGCCCGCCGGGGCAGGCCAGCCGCTCATAGCCGTTTTCCCCCAGCTGCGTGGCGCCCCAGCGCACGAATTCGTCGACATAGCGGTGATAGTTGGTGAGCAGGATATAGTGCTGGAAATCCTCGGGCGCCGTGCCGGTATAATGCTTCAGCCGCGCCAGCGAGAAATCGGTGCGCAGGCCGTCGAACAGCGCCAGCGGACGAATGTCGGACAGGGTCTTATCCCATAGCCCGTCGGCGAGTTCGTCGCCGATCTGCGCCAGTTCGGTGGTCGGGAACCAGCGCGCCAGGTCCGCCGACGCGGCGGTATCGAGCCGCAGGCCGGGGGCGCCGTCGAGGACGTAAGGATAGGGAATTTCGACATCCGACCGGCCTGTCGTCACTGTCACCTCATAATCGGCGAGGATCAGTTCGAGCTGCTCGACGAGATAGGCGCGATACATTTCGGGGCGGGTCACCGTTGTCGCATAGCTGCCGGGGCGGTTGAGCCGGGCGAAGGCCCGCACCGTCCGCCGCGCGCCACCATTGCCGGCGAACGACAGCCGCAGTTCGGGATAGGCCCAGTCGCCGCGAACCCGCGCCGCGGCATCGGGAATCGTGCCGGTATCGAGGTATTGCTTGAGCGCGGCGCGCAGGGCGGCGGTCGATTCGGCGTGGATCGCCACGAGCTGGTCGACGAGTTCGGTTGCGCTGGGCAGGATTGTCATCGCCAGCCAATGCCCGAAACCCGTGCCGCATGCCAGCCTTCGCGCCCAGCCTTCGCGGCCAGTCTTCGCGGACAGACAAAAACCCGCTAAGGGATCGGCGACTGAGCCGATGGATATCAAAACGATGCAATTCGAACTGACCGACGACCAGCTTGCCATCCAGGAAGTGGCGCGGCGCTTTACCGCCGACCGCATCACGCCGCACGCGGCCGAATGGGATGAAAAACACATCTATCCCAAGGCGACGATCAAGCAAGCCGCCGAGCTGGGCTTTGGTGCGATCTATGTCCGCGAGGAAAATGGCGGGATCGGCCTTGGCCGCCTTGAAGCCGCGCTGATCATGGAGGCGATGGCCTATGGCTGCGCGTCGACCAGCGCCTTCATCTCGATCCACAACATGGCGGCGTGGATGATCGATGCCTATGGCGACGCGGCGGTGCGGGACAAATATCTGCCCGGCCTTGTCACCATGGACAGCGTCGCCAGCTATTGCCTGACCGAGCCGGCCGCGGGTTCCGACGCCGCCAATTTGAAAACCCGGGCGGTGCGCGACGGCGATGACTATATCGTCAATGGTTCCAAGGCCTTCATCTCGGGTGCCGGGGTCAATGAAATCTATGTCACCATGGTCCGCACCGGCGAGGATGGCCCGCGCGGCATCTCGTGCCTGGTCATCGAAAAATCCATGCCCGGCGTCAGTTTTGGCGCGCCCGAACGCAAGCTCGGCTGGCATTCGCAACCCACGGCGCAGGTCAATTTTGATAACGTCCGGGTGCCGGTTTCGAACCGCGTCGGCGCCGACGGGCAGGGCTTTGCCATCGCCATGTCGGGGCTTGATGGCGGCCGGATCAACATCGGCGCCTGCAGCCTGGGCGGCGGCCAGCGCGCGCTCGACGAGGCCATCGCCTATACTCGTGAGCGCCGTCAGTTCGGCAAGGCCATCGCCGATTTCCAGGCGACGCAGTTCAAGCTGGCGGACATGGACACCGAGCTGAGCGCGGCGCGGGCGCTGCTGTATCAGGCCGCCGCCAAGGTGTCGGCCGGGGCGCCGGACAAGACGCGCTTTGCCGCCATGGCAAAGCGCTTCGCCACCGATACCGGCATGGCCGTCGCCGACCGGGCGCTGCAACTGCACGGCGGCTATGGCTATCTGATGGATTTCCCGATCGAGCGTATTTTCAGGGACTTGCGGGTGCACCAGATCCTTGAAGGCACCAACGAGATCATGCGCGTCATCACCGCGCGCGAGCTTTTGCGCGGGGCGAACTAGAATCGCCCGAGGGGGTTAGCGCGTTACCGGGCGGCGCGGATCCTTGAAGCCGAAATCCGCCTTTGACAGATCGGCGTTGTAGCGGGCGTCGCTAAGCCTTGTTTCGGTGCGGCCGCCCTGGGCGTCGCGGGCCGCCCAGCCTTTAAGCGACAGGCCGCCGGGGGCGGCGGGGTTGCGCGAAAAGGCGATTTCGAGCGTGCCGAATTCGGGGCGCTTGGGGTCGCGGGCTTCGACGATGACGCCGTTATGGTCCTCGGCTATGACCTTGGCAACGCGCGACAAATCTGGCTCCGACGCAAGCAGGATGCCGAGCGGCGTCGATCGTGCCGGCCATTGCGAGACTTGTTTCACGGCATAATCGACAAAAGTCAGGGTGCGACCATTGCCGACGATGAGCAGCTTGGCCTTGTCATATTGAAAGCGGATTTTCCCCGGCCGCGCCAGGATCATGCGGCCGGTCAGCACCTTGCCGTCGGCGCCGGTCTGGGTGAAATTCGCCGACAGGCTGGTGGTTGCTTGCAGCGATGCAGCGACATCATCGAGCGGCGTGGCACCGGCTGTGGCGGGGGTCGACAGCAGCAGCGCCGCCCACGCGAGGGGCAGCATCCGGGCGATCCGCGGCATCTGGCGTTTTTCGATCATGGCGCCGTCATGCGCGCGCGCTGTTTGCGGCGCGAAGAACGCGCGCTGTTTGCGGCGCGATGAACGCACGGTGTTTGCGGCGCGATGAACGCGCGGTGGTTGCTGCGCAATGAACAGGCCTTAGTTGCCGATGGTGACTTCGGCGGCCTGGGCGTTGCGGGTGCCGGCGGGGGCGTCGATCAATTCGCGCACGAACGCGCCCTTGTTGACCGTCGGCGTCTTGGGGTCGCCGGCGTTCGAACGGATCGCCGGGTCGGTGTTGCCGGCGCCGGCCTTGTCGAGCAGCTGCTGTTCGGCGGGGGATTTGGGCGGCAGCTTGGCGCCGGGGCCGAACAGCGCTTCCATCGCGGAGCTTTGCGCATCCTGGCCGGCGGCGCGCGCGGCGCCGGGGCGCGGCGGCGCCAGGTTGAAATCCTGCGGCACCACCAGCGGCGCGTTGCGGCTGATCGCCAGCTCGTCGGGGGCGTTACGCCCGGCGAGGCCGGACTTGCCGCACGCCGCAAGCGCCATCGCCGAAGCGCAAATCAACAAAATCTTGACCATGATCCATCATCCTTTCGGCGCCAGCAGCGCCCTCGTCAGCAGCAATAGCACACCACAGCTGATCGCCGCATCAGCAACGTTGAACACCCAGAAATCATGCTCGCCCCAGAAAAAATGCAGGAAATCGACGACATAACCGTAGCGGATGCGATCGACGATGTTGCCGACCGCGCCGCCGAGCACGAGGCCGAGCGCCAGCACGTCAAGGCGTTGTTTCTCGCGCGAAATCCACACCGCCACGGCGACGGCGATGGCGGCGGTGACGGCGACGAGGAACCAGCGGCTGATGTCGGAATTGGCGCGGAACATCCCCATCGAAACGCCGATATTGGCGACAAATGTCAGGCGGAAGTAGGGCAGCACCTCGACAAAGCCGCGCTCGGGGAGGCGGACGATGCTGACGATCCAGTATTTGCTCAGCTGGTCGAGGATGAAGACGAGCGCGGCGAGCGGGTAGCCAAGGGCTTTCAAGACCAGCTCTCCTCTTGAAGGAGAGGTCGGGCGAGGCGCTGGGCGGCGCGCGGCGCACCCCTCTCCCCGCTCGCCTTTGGCGAGTCGCCCTCTCCCGCAGGGGGAGAGGGGAAGCGTTTGCGGTCAACCATTGACGACATCGTCGCAGCGTCCGCACAGGCCGGTTGCCTCGGCGACGTCGGGGAGATGCCGCCAGCAGCGGGCGCATTTTTCAAGTTCGGTCTTTTCGGTCGACACCCGGATGCCGGCTTCGAGATCGG
>JANNJH010000084.1:0-12958 GCA_031405775.1 Sphingomonadales bacterium
CCCAAGTCATTGTACAATATGGGTGGTCGGGCGGGGGAGCAGGCCGGTGCCGACTCCACTTAACTGCAAGAGACTCGAGCGTTGAACAGCCCTGCCAATGGCCCTGGTCCGCGCGCCGCGAAGATCCGGAGGGCGTTACCCCGCCCTCCGGATGATCGTCACACTACAAAGGCGAAGTTGTCGACAGTCACGGTCGCGTTGGCGTTGACGATGCCGATCAGGGTCAGTTCGTCGGCGTTGATCTCGCCGCCACCGTTTTGCAAAAATTGCCAGATGGCGGCGCTGTTGCCATCGGTATCGTTGATCACCAGCAAGGTGGATTCGCCGTCGGCGGCGGTCAGGGCGAATTCGGCATTGAACTCGTTCCTCACCGCGTTCGCACTGCCAAGGTTGGCGTTCGTTACGCCTTCGCCGTTGTTTCCGCTCAGGTACAGTGCCTCGGCCGTGGTGTTGAGATCGACGGCGGTGTTGCCTCCGTCGACGCCATCGCCGGAAACGAAGGCAATGATGTCATCGTTGGTCACGTCGTCGAACAGCGTGTTGAGGTCGCCGCCGAACGCGACCCGGTCAATTTCCGTCGTCGCGCCAGTGGCATCGAAATTGTTGATGACGTCGCCGGGGTCAAAGTCCGCCGCCAGCGTATAGAGGATAATATCCTGGAGGTTGTCGTCCGCCGCGCCGGTGTCGATCGTATCGCCACCTGCGCCACCGGTCAAATAGTCGGCGCCGGCGCCACCGTTGATGGTGTCGGCCCCCGCGTCACCACTCAGCCTGTCGTTCCCGGCGAGGCCGTCAAGCGTGTCGTCGCCGTCACCGCCGCTGGCGATGTCGTCGAACGCGGTGAGCAAGGGGGCGTCATTACCGTCACCGCCGACAAAAAGATCGCCAACGCCGTCTGTGGCGATGGAGGTCAGTTGTTCCACCGCGCCGAGGCCGTCGGTAAAGGACACGACAACCCGCAGGATCTGGTTGACCTGAGCCTCGGCGGGCGTGAACGACGCGGCGGTTGCCCCGGCGATGTCGGTCCAGACACCGTTGGCCGCTGTTCCCACCGGCGCGACTTGCCACTGGAAGCTGAAGGCCCCGACGCCGTTGGCGTCGACGATCGCGGCCGTGTCGACAGTCAGCACCGAACCTTCGGTGGGCGTGCCGCCATCGCCATCGACGATCAGCGGGGCGCCGGTCGCCGGGATGGCGAGCGCCAAGGCGAAAGCGGTGACGGCAGCATCGGCGCCGGCGCTCGCCTGCGCGGCGATGGCGACGGTAATCGTCAGCTCGAGGTTGAATGCTACGGCATTGCTCGCAGCAAGGTTGGCGCCGGCAAGGGCCGCGTCGATGGCAGCGATGCTCGCCGGATCGATCAGCGCGCGCACATTGGCGTCGACCGCCTGGAGAGCGGTCAGCAACCGCTCGGCCGTCGCCAGGTTGGCGGCGTTCAATGCCGAGGGCGAGTTGGTGGCCGCGATCGCCAGATTGTTGACGATGGCCTGCTGCGCCGCGGTCGCGGATGCCGAGGCCGTCACCGCCGCGGCGAAGTCGGCGAAATCTTCCGCATCGAAGCCGGCGCCGGCGACGACGCCTTCGCGCAGATCGAGAAGCGCGGCACTCGATGCAGCGGTCGCGGTGGCCACGACCGTCCCGCTCGTCGCCGCGCGGCTAATTGCCTCCAGGGTTGCCTCCCGGACCGTGGCGAGCGCGTCCGCCGCATTGAAGGCCGTGAGCGCCGCGATGGCGGCAGCGTTGCCTCCAGCAAGGATTTGGGCGTTGATCTCCGCGACCACAGCGGCGCGGGCACCTTCGGCGCCAACGCTCGCCTGATCGGCAATGACGACGGTCGCCGCCAGCTCGGATGAGAATGCCGTGGCATTGGTCGCAGCAAGATAAGCAGCGGCAACGGCCGCGTCGATGGCCGGGATGTCCCCGAGCACCGGGCCCAAGGCGGCCGTCTCAACGGTGAGGTGGGCCAGCCTTTGCACACTGGTATCGATCGCGTAGAGCGCGATCAGCAACCTTTCGGCCGTCGCCAAATTGGTGAGGTTCAATAGCGAGGGCGCGTTTGCGGCCGCGATCTGCAGCGCGCTGAAGATGCCCCGCTGCGCCGTGATCGCGGCTGCGGAGGCTGCCAGCGCATCGTAGACATCGTGGATATCTTCGAGATCGAAGGCGACGCCGGCGACGGCGCCTTCGCGCAGATCGACAAGCGCGGAATACAATGCAGAGGTCGCGACGAGCACAGCCGTCCCGTTCCCGAAGGCTGCGACATTGGCATTGAGGGTTGCGTCCCGGGTCCTTGCGAGCGCATCCGCCGCCTGGAAAGCTGCTAAAGTTGCCATTTGAATTCTCCCACCAGAGTTGCCACGATCAACGCTTGACCCGGGCGACTACCCGGACAGAAGAATATACGCCCGAACCAAGCCGCGGTTCCGCACAACCTTCTTGGCCGAAGCTGTGCCCGTTCCGCGATGTTTTGCGACGAGGATCGCAGCCGCACCGCGTCAATCCGGGCATCATGGCCCGCGCCCGCAGCTTCGCCCTCAACATCGTCCGACATAACGGCGTAACCAACGTCGCCAAAGCCCTGTGGAACGGCGCTCTCAGCCTCGATCTCTTACGCGATTAGCTGTGTAATTAGCGTTGATCAGAGGGGCGTGCGCTGCGCGGCGGGGAACGGGACGCGGTCATGGCAACAGCGGCCCGGCAACCCACAGTGGCCAGGCGGCGCCAGCGAGCAGCGCGCCGAGCGGCACGCGGGTCTGGCCGGTGACCGGACGGCCGCGCAGACGGTCGAGCCCGGCCAGCGCCAGGCCGAGGCTGGCGGCAAGCAGCAGCACCATGGGCAACGCCGTCCAGCCGAGCCAGGCGCCGATGGCGCCGAGCAGCTTGGGATCGCCGCCGCCAAGGCCGGTGCGTCCGGTCATGGCCTTGTAGGCGAAGGCGATCGCGGCCAGGCTGGCGAAGCCGGCGGCGGCGCCGATGGCGCGATCGAGGAGCAGTGGGTCGAACCAGAAACCCGCCGCCAGTCCGGCAAGGCCGAGCGGCACGGTTATTCGGTCGGGAAGCCAGAAATGATCGACATCGAGGATGGCGAGGGCGAGCAGGCCCCAACCAAATACCGCGCCGGCGATGCCGCTGACGTCCGGGTGCAGCGCCAGCGCCAGCGCGCCGATACCGCCGGCGACGAGTTCGACCCACAGGTGGCGCGGCGCGATGGCGGCACCGCAATGACGGCAACGGCCGCGCAGGGCGAGAAAGCTTAGAACCGGGACAAGGTCGCGCGCCCCGAGCGTCTGGCCGCAACTGTCGCAATTCGAACGCCCGGCGGCGATGCTGCGCCCGGCGGGCCAGCGCAGCGTCAGCGCGGCGATGAAGCTGCCGAAAATGAGCCCGGCAAGCCCGCCGAGAAGCGCTGCCATCACCCCGGCAGCGATATTTGCCGGATGGCGTTGCCCGACGCAAAATCACGCCCCGCCGCGATGGTCTTCATGACGTCCGCGTCTCCCCTGCCCGGCGCACCGATTGCAACACATATGAAGTTTCGGCGTGGCCGGACAGTCCCAGGCTTCGTTGAATCACGCCTCCGCCAGCGGCGCCAGCACGGCGCGCAACGCCGCCAACGTCTGATAGTGCGTCATGTCGAGGTGGAGCGGCGTCACCGAAATACACGCCTCGTGCATCGCCTTGAGATCGGTTTCATGCTGGGGAACGAGCTTTTCCTTGCCAAAACCGTGCCAGTAATAGGGAAAGCCGCGCGGATCGATGCGCTTTACCATATGGATGTTGCCGTAATCGCGGAACCCCTGTTCCGTCACGCGGACGCCGGCGACCTTGTCGGCGGCGATCGGCGGAAAGTTGATGTTGATCAGCACGCCCTGCGGCCAGTCGATCGTCTGGATGCGGCGGATGATATCGGCGCCGTGCGTCGCGGCGGTGCTGAAATCCTCGCTGCCCTGGGTGTAATCGGCCATCACCTGCGACAGCGCCACCGATCGCACGCCCGCCAGACAGCCTTCCATCGCCGCCGAAACGGTGCCCGAATAGGTCACATCCTCGGCAAGATTGCCGCCGCGGTTGACCCCCGAAAGGATCAGGTCGGGCCTGTGATCGACCATCACCGCGCCGAGCGCCAGCATGACGCAGTCGGTGGGGGTGCCGCGCACCGAAAAGCGCCTGGGGCCGAGCTCGTTGAGCCGCACCGGCTGCGACAGCGTCAGGCTGTGGCCGGCGCCCGATTGCTCCTCGGCCGGGGCGACGACCCAGACATCGTCGGACAGTTGCGCGGCGATGGCTTCGAGCACGACGAGGCCGGGAGCCGAGATTCCGTCGTCGTTGGTAACGAGAATGCGCATTTTGGGGATCATTCTTTCGTGAAAGCTATTGCGGCGTCAGCACCGTGATGCCGCCCATATACTTGTGCAGCACGTCCGGAATTCGCACCGATCCATCGGCCTGCTGGTAATTCTCGATGACCGCGACCAGCGTGCGGCCGACCGCCAGCCCCGAACCGTTGAGCGTGTTGACGAAGCCGCGACTGCCCTTTTCGCCGCGAGTCTTCCAGCGGGCGTTCATGCGGCGGCCCTGAAAATCGCCGCAATCCGAAATGCTGCTGATTTCGCGCCAGGCGCCCTGCCCCGGCAACCAGACTTCGAGGTCGAAGGTCCGCCTTGCCGAAAAGCCCATGTCGCCGGTGCACAGCAGCACGCGGCGATAGGCGAGGCCGAGCCGTTCGAGGATGGTTTCGGCGGCGCGGACCATGCGCTCATGCTCCGAGCCAGCCTGTTCGGCGGTGCAGATCGTCACCAGTTCAACCTTTTCGAACTGGTGCTGGCGGATCAGCCCCCTGGTGTCGCGCCCGGCGCTGCCGGCCTCGGCGCGAAAGCATGGCGTCAGCGCCGTCAACCGCAGCGGCAGCGTGTCGTCATCGACGATCGATTCGCGCACCATATTGGTCAGCGAGACTTCGGCGGTGGGGATGAGGTAGCGGCCGTCGCTGGTCTTGAACAAATCGTCCTCGAAATTGGGCAATTGCCCGGTGCAAAAGGCGGAATCGCGGCGCACAAGCAACGGCACGGCGGTTTCGGCATAGCCATGCTCGTCGGTCTGGACATCGAGCATATATTGCCCGAGCGCGCGGTGCAGGCGGGCGAGCGAGCCCTTGAGGACGGCGAAACGCGCCCCGGCGATGCTGGCGGCGATTTCGGGATCATAGCCGAGCGGCGCCGCCACGACATCATGTTCGCGGGGCACGAAATCGAAGACCGGCTTCGATCCCTTTTCATGAACGACGACATTGGCGCTTTCGTCGGGACCATCGGGAACATCGTCGGCGGCGATGTTGGGCAGGCCGGCGAGCGCCGCATCGAGCCCTTCGGCGGCGCCGCGTTCATCGGCTTCGAGGCCGGGGATGCGCGCCTTCAAGCCAGCAACGACCGCCATCAAGGCGTCGGCGGCGGCATCGTCCTTGCGCGCCTTGGCCATGCCGATATCGCGCGAGGCTTCGTTGCGGCGGGCCAGCGCCGCCTGGAGTTCGGTCTGGATGGCGCGCAGCCGCGTGTCGGCGACCAGCGCCGGGGCGGCGCCGAGGCTGACACCGCGCCGGGCGAGGGCGGCATCGAAAGCGTCGGGCGCGGCGCGGATGAGCTTGATGTCGTGCATGCCGCCGCTATCGCCGAGGCGCGGGCGCGAGGCAAGCGATGAGGCGGGCATTTCCCACGGTGGAAGCGACGCCAAACCCGCCTTGCCGCCGATTCCCTTCGACTTGATTCTGGTCTAGATTGTTGGCGTGATCGTCACCTGCCCCAATTGCCAGGCCCGCTACAAGCTGTCGGACGCCGTGCTGGCGCGGGGCACGCGGCTGCGCTGTGCCGCCTGCGACCATCGCTGGGTGCCGGCGATTGCGGCGCCCGCCGAAGCCGCGCCTGCCGAAGCCGCGCCCGCCCCGCGCCCGCCGATCACCGAAGCCGATGAGGAAGCCGCCTTCGCCGCCGTGCAGGAACAGATCAGGGCGCGCTGGCACGATGCGACGCCGGTGACGCCTGAGGGCGATGAGCGCGATGATTCGCCGCATGGCGCAAACGCCGCGTCACCCGATGTTTCAACCGGCGCGACTTTTCCAGCGGGCGCGAGTTTTCCTGGCGCTACGACTGGGGATTACGAACTCGGCGACGAACCGCGTGATGCGCCCGATGCCGCCGACGACACGCCGCCCGCGCCATCGCCGCTGCTGCGCTCGCTGGTCGCCGCTGTCGCCGGGCTGGCGCTGTCGGTGGTCGCAGCCGGGCTGTGGGTCGGGCAAGTCGACCTGACCGCGGTGCCGCTGCTCGGCCCGGCGCTGCCGCAACTGTCGCCGCCATCGCCGCTGAGGGTCAGCGCCAAGGGCGTGGTGACGGTGCTGGCGTCGGGCCGCCGCGTCCTTGAAGTGACCGGCAGCATCGCCAACCCCGGCAAGCGCCCGGCGCGGCTGCGACCGCTGGCGGCGACGCTGTCCGGCCCCGCCGGCACGGCGCTGCGCTGGACCATCGCGGCGCCGCGGGAAACCCTGCCGCCGGGCCGGCAGGTCGCCTTTGCCAGCACCGTCACCGGCTTTCCAGCCGAGGCGCGCGCGCTGGCGGTCACGACGTCGAACTAGCGGCGCCGGACGTTTTTCGGGAATCCGGCTTGCGCCGGCGCTTTTTCGGGAATCCGGCTTGCGCCGGTTGGCTGCCCCTGCTACCCGCCCCCTCCTACCGGACGGGGCTTGCTCCCGAACAACTTGGTCGTGCGGCCATGGCGGAACTGGTAGACGCGCAACGTTGAGGTCGTTGTGGCCGAAAGGCCGTGGAAGTTCGAGTCTTCTTGGCCGCACCAACCAGTCTAACTAATTGATCCAGTTAGATATTCTCTTCCGAGAGGGAGAATTTGTCCCCCTCAGGGGCTTTGCGGCTCTGGCGAGCCACCTTAAAGACACGCGGTTCGCCTCGCGCCAGCAACGCGCCCGCGCGGTTCGCCTCTGCTGCCCATGCCCGCCCGCAAAGATTCAAGCCCGTCGATAGGTTGACATGATGACCTCGGCCGTTGTTGCCAGCTGATTGTGATCAACAAGAATATGCTGGTTGAGCGCATGCATGTCCAGCATGCAGCGGCCGAGTGGGTGAGGACGGCGTAACGGTACGGATCCGCCCCAAAAATAAGCGAATTCCGTTGCCTGCATGGCCATATTATGGGCCAGCTTGCACGCCTGTCGAAACCGCGCCTTCTCGATCTCGCCAAGGGGATTACCCTGCTCAGCCGCTCGCAACCCAGCATCCACTGCCTCCGAAACAAGGGCACGTGCAGCCTTGAGATTCCCCTCATGCAGATTGAAGTCATGCAGGAAAAGTTGCTGTTCCCCCATCGGGGCAGCGCCTGGACGAGTCTTTTTGGAGTCTGCAATCTTGACGATCTCCTCCAGCGCGCGTTTTCCAACGCCGAGCGCCATTGAGGAATGATAGACCATCGCAACCGAGAAAAAGTCCATTCGCCCGCTCGGGCTGCCTCGCCGAGGAACGAAATTGGCAGGGTCGAAGGTAAAGTCGACCGGTACAAACTGATCCGGGACCCTATAGTCGAGGCTTCCAGTACCAGTTAGGCCAATTACGTTCCAATTTCCTTGGAATTCGACGGTCCGCACGGGCACGAACCCGCAAATCATCTCGCCCCCGCTATCTTCGATAAACGCGCCGGCGGCAATATAATCTACGTGCGGCGTGCCGCTACCAAAACGATATTGGCCGCCGATTTGATATCCGCCGGTAACGACGGTTGCGTATCCCACCGGGTTTGCCATGCCAGCGACAAGCTTCATATTGTCAGGGTCGCCGTAGAGCGCCTGGACCGCTTCATCGCCACAGCCGACCGCAGTGTAACCGACATAACCCGCGATCGCCATAAATGCCCAGCCGGTCGAACCATCTGCACGAGCGAGCTCCTCGAGAACATTGAGACGCGTATGCATATCCAGGTCTTCACCGTTCAGCTCGACTGGGACGTTCATCCAGAACAGCTTGGAGTCGCGGAGCGCCTGCACAATTTTCGGGGTCATCCGGGCGTCCTGCTCGGTGGCATCAGCCTCACTTTGTATGAGCGGTGCCAAAGCCTTCGCCCGCTCAAGGGGGTCACTCGGATAACTCGTCGCGCTAGCAGGCCGTGCATCTCGACGAATCCGCTCCTGATTCTTCTCTGTCAATGCTGTCATAAGTTATTTCCCTTTTTAAAAGAGCTGGTCCTTTCGGATTGCAGTCTTCTGCATGTTAATAATCAGCCGCTTTATTGGGCTCTCTCGCTCGATGCAGCGTAGCGCACTTAAAAATATCGAACCGGCGCGATACGGTTTTTTCTCAGAATGCCCTTTTCCGCTGGACCGTGAAATTGTCAACTCGCTTTTTCGGACCTGGTGCAGCCCTGGGAGGTGTTGACGAAGGCGATTCCCAGCGGTTCAGATTCTGATTCAACGTGGCTTTTGCGGAGGCCATGATATGCGGTTTGACGAGCGACGAGGAATGGTCCTGCCTTGAGCCTTTTGTGATCGAGCCGGGCGCCCGGAGCGGTCGCCGGCCGAGGAACCATCGGCTTGTTATTCCCGCGAAGGTGTTGACTGTCTCAAGGTTTATCGGCCATCACCGTCGCAAACTCCAGCCAGAGCCGGGGTCGCTGTCCACTTGGGAGGTTGTCATGAACACCAGCGCAGGGTTCGAAACGGGGTCGCAACTGATCACCCGCGAGACGCCGGTCGGCTTTGAGTTGCAGCCCCTCAAGAAGAAGGCGGCCATCCAGTTGATGGGGTCCCGCCTTTGGGGGCGGTTCAACCCCAATCATTGGGATCCCGAATACGCCGTTGCAACGGGCCTGAAGGCGCCGATCCAGACCGGCGAGATGTCCTCCGCCTATCTCGCCGAGATGTGTGTGAACCATTTTGGCGCGCAGATGTTCAAGGGTGCGCGGGTCGTTTGCAAATATGTCGGTTCGACGCTCGCAAACGAAGTCATTACGACGCACGGCGTGGTTAGAGAAAAAACCCCGAAGGGTAATGGCTTTCGCTTTACCGTCGATATCTGGAGCGACAACGAAGCTGGCGAGAAGAAGACGGTTGGCTGGGTCGAGGTCGATGTCGGAATCTGAGAGATTTTGACGGGAAGAAAATACCGGGAGCATGACGATGAACATCAAGACCGCGCAGACCGATGATCTCCAGGAAAAGAGCGAAATCCAGAAATTCCAGACCCGTAAGTTTATCGAAGGCTTGGCGCAGGAATCCCAGACTTATTGGGATATGGTCGAAATTGGCGACGAGCTTTCGCGTGACCTGCATATCACTCCAGAACTCGTCATTTTGTATGCGGATGCCGTCGAGGATTTCAACCCTTGGTATGAAGGTTGGAAAATGAACACTTGGTACATTCCAGGTGACTCACCGTTCGGCCATGCAATCGTTCCGCCACTGCTCATCTCGCATTTTGTCCTGTCGGTTCAATTCGACCATACCAAGCCGTTCGCGATAGGCTCGATCCACACCTTTCACGACTCGGAAATTCTTGAGCCAATTCCGGTAGGCGCTACCGTCCGTATCACGACGCGGGCTACCGACAAGTACGAGAAGCGCGGGCGCCGCTATGTGCGTCACGAGGTAACAGTAACGGATGTGTCCAAGGACATGCTTTACTTTCGCGAGACGCGCGACATCCTTTCGCTGTGACAGGGGATACCGTGCTCGTCGACACTCCCACACCCGTAGCCGAGGGGCTTTTCGAAATCGGCGATCATGGGCCGCAACTCATTGGCTCCCGCTGTCTGTCATGCAGCACGATCTATTTTCCACAGGCGATCAGCTGCCGCAATCCTGTGTGCCGCGACAAATCCGTCGAGCGCGCGTTGCTGCCAGCGACCGGTCATCTGTATAGCTACACCATTCAACGTTACCGACCGCCGCCGTTGTTTCGTTCAGATGATTGGGCGCCGTACGCCATTGGCCTCGTCGATCTTGGCGACGGGTTGCAGGTGATGGGAATGTTGACCGGCATCGAATTCGACGCAATCGCCATAGGTATGCCCGTGAAACTCATCCTGGAGACGCTCTACACCGACAGCGAGCGCGGCAAGGTGGTTACTTACAAATTTACGCCCTGCGATGCGCGGGTGGCGGCATGACGCGCCCAGTCTACGTCCTCGGTGCCGGCGCGCACCCTTGGGGAAAGTGGCCCGAAAAGTCGCAACTCCAGCTTGCGCTCGATGCGATGAATGCGGCTCTGGTCGATGCATCGCTCTCGTGGCCCGATCTCCATGGTCTCGTTGCCGCAAGTTCGCGTTTCGAAGGCGGCATGGGTTGGGGACTTCACGCCAATGAAGTCGTACAGGCGGTCGCCGAGCAGGGCATGACGTGTATCAACGTCGGGGGCGCATGCGCCGCCGGAGCGATTGCTTTCCAGACGGCTCATGCACTGATCGCCAGCGGTCAGCACGACGTTGTCGCGGTGCTCGGTGCCGAGCGGATGCCCAAGGGCTTCATCCCGCGCCCCCCAGGCAGCCAGGATGATATCTCCGATAGCGATTACCTGCGCTGGATCGCAATGGGGGCTACCAATCCGGCCTATTGGGCGATCGAGGCGCGGCGCCGGATGCACGATTTCGGAACCAGCGAAGCAACGCTGGCGCGCGCCACTGTCCTCATGCGCCGCAATGCGGCAGGAAATCGCAATGCGCGCTTTCGCAGCGAAACATCGGTCGAAGCGGTTCTCGCCTCGCCCATGGTCGCCGATCCGCTTCACCTGCTGCAGATCTGTCCGGTGAGTGACGGCGCTGCGGCGCTTATCCTGGGCTCCGAGGATTACGCAAAACGCGCCGGCAACAAGCTCGTTCAGGTTGCCGGCTGTGCCGCGGCAACGGGTCTGTTTGGCGATCCTGCACGTCGTATTCCGACCGTGTCGAGCACGGTTCGTCCGGATGTGCCGCATACCAGCGAGGTCGTAACAGCGGTGCGTCGTGCCATGGAGATGGCGGGCATTGGTCCCAAGGACGTGGATGTGCTCGAGATGGCCGACAATACCGTCTGGCATCTGCTTGCATGGCCGGAGCTCTTTGGCTTTTACGAAGCCGGGAAAGGCGACTGGATGCTCAATAACGGCGAACTCGACATCAATGGCAGTCTTCCCGTCAACCCAAGCGGTGGATTTCTATCCTTCGGCGAGGCCACGACTGCGCAAGCGGTGCTGCAGATCTGTGAGCTGACCTGGCAATTGCGTGGCCAGGCGGAGGGGCATCAAGTTTCCAATGCGCGCATCGGAATGTCCGCAGTGCTGGGTCTAGGCGCGAACGGCGGATCGGTAATTCTGAAAGCCTGATTTAGCCGCGGCGAGTGTCACGTAGCTGCTCGGCGACGAATAGCCGGGCCGCGTCTGCGGTCAATGTAATATGCGCGAGGCCGGCGAAGCCGTAGACCATGCCGTCGTAGCGTTTCAACACGATGGAACGTCCGCGCTATTCAGACTGGCATGCGATACAGCGCACAAAGCTTGTTGCCCGCGGGATCGCGCAGATAGGCCAGGTAGATTTTGCCATGGCTACCCTCGCGAATACCAGGCGCATCCTCGCATGACACGCCGCCGGCGGCGATGCCAGCGGCATGCCAGGCATAAGCTTGCTCGGGCGACTCCGCCGCGAAGCCGATCGTGGCGCCGTTCGCGCCCGAAGCGGGCTCGCCATTGATCGGCTTGGTGATCGCAAAAACGCCGGTCGGCGTCACATAGAAGACACGTCCCTTGTCATCGGTCGTGCCCGGCGACACGCCCAGCGCTCCCAGCGTCGCGTCATAGAATTGCTTCGAAGCCTCGATATCGTTCGCGCCGACCATGATATGACTGAACACCGGATTTCTCCTCCCTGTAAGCCAAGCCACCGCATCGCGGCATGCCCTGCCAGCCTGAGTGCATCAAATCAAAACGATTGTCGATCGAGAACCCAGGATGGGGTATGCCGGACCGGCAGCTTTCGGTCGAGCCAGGCAAATGTTCGCTCGATGACCCTCGGCGCGGCAGCAATACAAAGCCTTTGCGAAGGCTCCCTTCCTGGCCGCTTCGCATTCGCCAGAACAGCGGCTAAAGCGGCCATATGCCGTTGCCCGTCGAGGAGATCCTGCCCGCGCTGCGTAGCGCGCTGGGGCGTAACGCGCCCGTGGCGCTCGTCGCGCCGCCGGGTGCCGGCAAGACGACCATCGTCGCGCCCGCGCTTCTGGACGCGCCCTGGGCGAAAGGCGGCAAGCTCATGCTGCTGTCGCCGCGCCGGCTGGCGGCGCGCGCGGCGGCCGAGTGGATGGCGGAGCTGGCCGGCGAGCCGGTCGGCCATGGTATCGGCTATCGGACCCGCATGGACAGCCGCGTCTCGGCCGCGACGCGCATCGAGGTGGTGACCCAAGGCATCTTTATCCGGATGCTCGTCGCCGACCCTGAGCTGCCAGGGGTGGCGGCGGTGTTGTTCGACGAGGTGCACGAGCGCAGCCTCGACAGCGACCTCGCGCTGGCACTGACCCTCGAGGCGCGCGAGGCGCTGCGGCCCGACCTGCGCCTCCTGCTGATGTCCGCGACGCTTGACGGCGCGGCCTATGAGGCGATCGTGCCCGGTCTTGAGCGGATCGAGAGCGCGGGGCGCATGTTCCCGGTCGAACTGCGCCATATCGGGCGAGACCCGGCGACGCGCATCGAGGACGCGGTGGCGTCCGCGGTGCGGGCGGCGCTGGCGGATGAGCAGGGCTCGGTGCTCGCCTTCCTGCCCGGGGCGATCGAGATCGAGCGGACGGCCGAGCGGCTGGAGGGTCGGCTGCCGGCAGACGTCGAGCTTCACCGGCTTTATGGCGCGCGCGAGGGCGCCGACCAGCGCGCCGCTATCCGCCCGGCGCCGCCCGGCCGCCGCAAGCTGGTGCTCGCCACCGCGATCGCCGAGACCTCGATCACCATCG
>JANNJH010000085.1:0-2732 GCA_031405775.1 Sphingomonadales bacterium
GTCGTGTTCAAGCAGCTCCGCCAGTCGGTCGTCATCGTCCGCGGCGACGACGGCGGCGTGCTCGCCTGGCACAACGTCTGCCAGCACCGCGGCGCCCGCATCGTCGAGGCGTCGGGCCATTGCGAGAGCGGCCGTTTTACCTGCCCCTGGCACGGCTTCGTCTACGACCTGTCCGGCAAGGTGCGCTTCACGCCGATGCGCGGCGCATTCGACGCGGCATTGCTGGAGGGCCTGCACGCGGCACCGGTGCGGGTCACGGAATGGGGCGGTTTCGTCTGGCTGTGCCTATCGGACGACGTGCCCGACTTGCTGACCTTCCTCGGCGACATCGGCACCGAACTGGCGTGGTTCGGGCTCGAGCGCTTTGCCATGCCTTACCGCCTCGAACTGACGTTGAACGCCAATTGGAAGACCGTCGTCGATGCCTTCAACGAGACGTGGCATGTGCCGTTCACCCACGGCGCGACGCTGTCGGACATCGTCCAGTGGAGCAAGGCGCACCTGCGTATCTGCGATCCGCACAGCTGGATGACGGTCCCGGTCAAGGGTCTCACCGACCGCGCGCCCGAAGGCGCCGACCATCGGGCCGCCAATATCAGCCACTATCTGGCGTTTCCGAACACCATCTTCAGCTGTTTTCCAACACACCTGCAGACCTGGAATATCTGGCCGGTGTCACCGACCGAGACGCGCTTCACCGCCTGGGGCATGGTGGGGCCGTGTCCCGACGGAATCAGCCCGGAAAAGTGGCAGCGCCAGAACGATCGCGACTGGCAGAATTTCGTCAACGTGTCGCAGGAGGACGCGGCGGTGATCAACGGCTGGGGCGAGGTAGCGCACTCGCTTGCCCAGAAGCGCTATATGTTCAACACAGCCGAAGGTCGCTTGACGGCGTTCCATGCCGAGGTGGCGCGGCGGGTGGCCGCCTGAACGCTCAGGCGGCCGTCATGCCGCCGTCGATGACATGCTCCATCCCGGTGATGAACGACGATTCGTCGGACGCCAGGAAGATCGCCAGGTACGATACCTCGATCGGGTCGGCCATGCGCTTGAGGGGGATCATGTCGACGGCGCCGCCGCCTTCCGCGTCGGTCGCCGCGACCATCATCGGCGTCTTGATGTAGCCGGGGTGGATGGAGTTGCAGCGGATATTCCGGTCGCCATATTCGACGGCTACCTGCTTGCTCATGCCGCGCACCGCGAACTTGCTGGCGACATAGGCAAGGTTGGGCGCGCCGACGATCGCCACCATGCCGGCGATCGACGAGATGTTGACGATCGAGCCACCGCCGGCCTTGATCATCGACGGGATCACCGCCTGCATGCCAAGGTAGACCGCCAACTGGTTGATGTCGCAGACATGCTGATAATCGGCCTGGGCCAAGTCGACCGTGGCGGCGATCTTGCCGATGATGCCGGCGTTGTTGACCAGCACGTTGATCGTGCCGAAGCGCGCCTCGCCCTGCGCCACGACATCGCGCCAGCCCGCCGCCTGGGTGACGTCCTGCTTGATGAACATCGCATTGTCGCCAATCGACGCGGCGATCGCCTGGCCATCGACGGCGTTCAGATCGGTCATGATGACCTTGGCGCCGTGGGCGGCGAACGCCCGGGCGTGCGATTCGCCCATACCTTGCGACGCACCGGTGATGATCGCAACCTTGCCGTCGAGCCTGCCCATGATACACTCCCCATCAGTCACTTTGTCCGCATCTAGACCGGCGAATCGGCGAAAAACAAGTGTTTGTTTTTGACCCTGCGGATGGCGTATGATTGAGACGCTGTCCGGTTGACCCAGCAAGGTCGGGCCGGGCGTGGGAGGAGGCGCAGGCGGTTGCAGACGGGCGTTTCGGCTTGGGTGTTGGCGATCGTGCGGGCGCTGCAGGATAGCGGCGTCGATCACAAGGCCTTGCTGCGCGGCATCGGCATGGAGCCGGAGCGGGTCGGCGATCTCAACCATCGTTTCTCGCAGGACCAGGTCACCAGCCTCTGGGTTGCCGCCGTCGCCGCGACCGGTGATACACATTTCGGCCTCAAGGTGGCACGGCACGTCCGGCCCTCGACCTTCCACGTCGTCGGTTATGCCATGTCGTGCAGCGCCACCCTGAAGCGCGCCGCTGAGCGCTTTGCCCATTCGGCGCGGTTGATCTCCGATTCGGCTATGGTCGATTTCATCGAGGTCGATGCCGGCTACCGGTTGACGGTCGATCTCAACACCGGCGGGCGACAGCCGATCTACCAGACCATCGACACCATCCTCGCCGGGTTTTTCCTGCTCTGCGGCTGGATTCAGGGCGAGGCGATCGCGCCGCTCGAAGTCACCTTCAAGCACCGTGCCCCGGCCGACGCCGCGCCGTACCGCGAAATCTTCGGTTGCCGCATCGCGTTCGGCCAGTCGCACAACAGCATCCTGTTTCGCGCCGTCGATCTCGACCGGCCGGTGCCCTCGGCCAACGAGGAGATGGCGATGATGCTCGACGAGATGACCTCGAAGTACATCGCGATGCGCTTCGCCAGCCGCTTCTCGCGCAAGGTCCGCGACGTGCTGGCGGCGCGGTTGCCCTATGGCGAGCCCAGCAAGGCCGATACGGCCAAGCTGTTGTCGATGACCGAACGCACCCTGCTGCGCCGGCTGCACGTCGAGACCTGTTCGGCGAAGGATCCTACGCTGGCAAGGGAATCTATCACGTCGACACATTCGAAGCTTCACTCGCCGGGCGTGTTCCCGATTC
>JANNJH010000086.1:0-8819 GCA_031405775.1 Sphingomonadales bacterium
GTTGGTCTTCATGTCCCACAGCCGGCAGCCATCGGGCGAAATTTCGTCCGCCAGAATCACCCGGGCGAATTCGCCATCGAACAAACGGCCAAATTCCAGTTTGAAATCAACGAGTCGGATGCCGACACCGGCAAACAGCCCTGCCATGAAGTCATTCACCCTGATCGCCATGTCGGCGATGTCGTGCATCTCCTCCTGGCTTGCCCAGCCGAACGCCGCGATATGCTCGTCGGTAATCAACGGATCGCCCAGCGCGTCGTCCTTGTAATAATATTCAAGGATGGTGCGGGGCAGGGCGGTGCCTTCCTCAAGCCCGAAACGCTTGGCCAGCGACCCGGCGACGACGTTGCGGACAACGACTTCGATCGGAATAATCTCAACCTGGCGAACAAGTTGCTCGCGCATGTTCAGACGCCGGATGAAGTGCGTCGGGATGCCGATGGTGGCCAGCAGCGTGAACAGATGCTCGGAAATGCGGTTGTTGAGCACCCCCTTGCCGCTGATCGTGCCCTTTTTCTGGGCATTGAAGGCAGTCGCATCATCCTTGAAATACTGGATGATCGTTCCGGGTTCCGGCCCCTCATAGAGGATCTTGGCCTTGCCCTCGTAAATCTGGCGACGGCGCGTCATGGCTGTCCTCCTGATGGTCGGCTTAGGGCAAGCGGACCTGTTGAAATTGCAAAGCCCCGGAGACACCGAAAAAGCGCACCCGGGGCAGTTCCTTGCACATAGCGCGGGGGCCGTCCGCTTACAATGACCTGCGCAAGCGACCGCGCCACGACAATCGGGCGTTTGCGCATTGAACCTGCCGCCATCGCCCTCTATCTGCACAAACAAGACCTGCCAGCGGAGCCATGTATGACCACCTTCGACAACCGCGAAAAAGCCTTTGAGAACCAGTTCGCGCGCGACGACGAACTGCGATTCAAGGTCGGCGCGCGGCGTGACCGGCTCGTCGGCCTCTGGGCCGCCGAAAAACTTGGTCATTCTGGAGAAGTCGCTGAAACCTATGCCAAGACCATCGTTTCTGCCGGTCTCGAGGAGGCCGGTGACGAGGATGTCATCCGCAGACTCGTCGCCGATCTTTCGGGTTCGGGAATCGCCGATCCCGAGATCCGGGCAGCGCTTGCCGCAGCTGCCATCACCGCCCGCAAGCAGATCATGGAGGCGATGTAGCCATGGCGATGGCCGCCAGTGACATCGAAGCGGCGATCCTGGCGGCCTTGCCCGGCGCCAGCGTCGAAATCACCGATCTTGCCGGCGATGGCGATCATTATGCCGCGCGCGTTGTCGCGGCGCAGTTCGCCGGCTTGACGCGCGTCAAGCAGCACCAGCTTGTCTATAATGCCCTTGGCGGGCGCATGGGCGGTGTGCTCCATGCCCTGCAATTGACCACTGTCCCGGCCTGAGGAGGTCCCCATGAGCGAAACCATCAACGATCGTATCGGCGCGCTGGTCGCCACCACGCCGGTAGTGCTGTTCATGAAGGGCACGCCGATGTTCCCGCAATGCGGCTTTTCGAGCACCGCTGTCTCGATCCTCGAACGGCTCGGTGTTGAATTCGAAGGCGTCGACGTGCTCGCCGATCCGGCGATTCGCCAGGGCGTGAAGGAATTTTCCGACTGGCCGACGGTCCCGCAGCTTTATATCGGCGGCGAATTCGTCGGCGGCTCCGACATCATGATGGAGATGTACCAGGCCGGCGAGTTGACCGAGCTGTTGGAAAAGGCCGGCGTTCGACGCTCAGCCGCCTGATACCGTGGAAGACTCCAATACCAGGTTGAGGGCCGCCGAAATCTGGCAAGCAACGCTGGGCGTCCTGCGTCCGGACTTCTGGAGCTTGTTCGCGGTCGCGGCGCCGTTCACGCTGCTCGTCGATATGCTGCTCGCGCAATTTGGCCCCGAACAACCGCGCACGGTCGCCGAATTGACGCTCCGCGTCATGGTGATCCTGGTGCTCGTTCCCGCGTTGATAGGCGCAATCGCGCAGCTTGCGGTGGCGCGGATGATCGCCCGGCCCGATGAGCCGCCGCGGCGGGCGCTCGGCGCGGCGCTGGCAGCGCTTCCGGCGTTCATCGGGGTGCTGCTGCTGACTGCGATCCCGACGGGAATTGGCCTGCTGCTGCTGGTAATTCCGGGGCTTTACGTTGCTTCGCGCTTGTTTCTCGTCGTCCCGATCGCGGCGCTCGAACGGTCCGGGCCGGTCGCGACGGTCCAGCGCAGTTGGGAAATCACCGCCGGCAATGGCTGGGGGATTGCCTGGTTCCTGGTCCTGACCGTGCTGTTCCTGCTCGGAGCAAGCTTTTTGTCCGCGGGTGTCGGGTCGGCGCTGGCCTCGGTGCTGACAGTCGCCGGGCTGAAGCCGGTTGGGCTGTTCCTTGCAAACCTGGTCACGGCGGTGCTGGCGACCGTGATTTCGATCGCGAGTTCGGCGGCTGCGACAGTTATCTACCTGAAATTGAAGTAGGTCAGAGCAGCAATATCCGCGGCGCGACATCGATCGGGTACAGCCCGGCGGCGCGCGGATCCGCATGGATTTCGACCCGGCGTTCGAAGGCGACAAAACCCTGGCGCTGGTAGAAACCGAGCGCGCCGGGATGATCGAGATCGCGGGTGTGGACCCACATCCGCGCGATTCCGGCGCGCCAGCCCAGCCGCATCGCATGTGCCATCAGCCAGCCGCCATGGCCGTGGCCGGTCATGCCGGGGACCAGCCCGAACCAGGCGATCTCGACTTCGCCCGGCACCGCGAAATCAAGTTCGAGCAGCCCGACCGCGACGCCATCGCGCCGCGTCGCGACATGGATTTCATTGGCTTGGGAATCGAGAATCGCCGCGAGTTCGACGTCGCTCAGGACGAGGCGTCCGCGCCACAGCCACGGCGCGCCGATCTGGCGGAACAGCGCGCGATACCGGTCGCGGTCGACCGGCGCCGGCCAGCCCTCGAGCCGCAATGCCGAGCGGACCGGCGCCGTCGCGGCCGGCGGTGCCAGAATCTGCAGGCTGGTCACGATCGTGGCGATGTGTCCGGCGGGAACCGCTGTCACCGTCACCGCTGCGGTCCCGAAAAGCCGATCAATCCCAACGCGCTTCCGGCGGCAGGCTCATCAGGATGGCATCGACATTGCCGCCGGTTCGGAGGCCGAAGACGGTGCCGCGATCATAGACGAGGTTGAATTCGGCGTAGAGGCCACGATAGCGCAACTGCGCCAGCCGCTGTTCCTCGGTGAAGGCCTGGTGCATCTTTTCGCGAACGAGACGCGGATAAATATCGACGAAGGTGCGGCCGACATCCTGGGTGAAGGCAAAATCCTTGTCCCAGTCGCCGCTGTCGAGGTGATCGTAGAAAATCCCGCCGACGCCGCGATGGCGGTTGCGGTGCGGCACCCAGAAATACTCCTCGGCCCATTTCCTGTAGGCCGGATAATGCGCCGGGTCGTGGCGATCGCACATGGCCCTCAGCGCATTATGGAACGCCGCTGTCTGGGCATCGTCGGCTATCGCCGGGTTGAGATCGGCGCCGCCGCCGAACCAGCGCTTGGTGGTGACCAGGTAGCGGGTGTTGAGGTGAACCGCCGGCACCAGTGGGTTGGCGGGATGGAGGACGAGGCTGATGCCGGTGGCGAAGAAACGCGGATCTTCGCCGGCGCCGTTGATCTGCTTGGCGAATTCGGGCGAAAACGCGCCATGGACGGTGGAGATGTTGACTCCGGCCTTTTCAAAGACCCGGCCCTTCAGCACCGACATGACGCCGCCGCCGCCGCCATGGCCGCCGCTCGCGTCGGGGCGGTCCCAGGCAGTGCGTTCAAAGCGACCGGCGGGCGCGGATGCCTCGGCTTCGTCCTCGAGCCGTTCGAGCGCGGCGCAAATATCGTCGCGAATCTGCCGGAACCAGGTCTGGGCGGCGGCTTGGCGGTCGTCGAGCGTGTACATGCCCCCTTTAACCGCATCTGCTTTGGCGGCGAAACCGCTATTTGCGCGCTTTCCTGATCCGCCGCCGGCCGGTCGCCAAAATCGGCGTTGCGTTCCCGGTCATGTCGCGTCTATTGCGACAGAATGAAGGGTGGCGTGCTGGCTACCTGACTGACTTTGCATTTCAGAGGTTTTTGATGGCTAGCGAGACGCGGCTTCCCCTCGATCCCGAACTGGCGCCCGAAGGGGAACGCCGTCGGGATTTCCTGTATGTGGCGACCGCGGCCTTTGGGGCGGTTGGCGCCGCCGCCGTGGTTTGGCCGCTGGTCAACCAGATGAACCCGTCGGCCGACGTGCTGGCGATGGCGTCGATCGATCTCGACCTGTCGGCCGTACAGCCTGGGCAAGCGATCAAGATCAGCTGGCGCGGCAAGCCGGTTTTTGCCCGGCACCTGACGCCCGCGGAAATCGAAACCGCCAACAAGGTCGATATAAAGTCACTTCGCGATCCGCAGACGCTCGCTGAACGGACCAAGCCGGGCAATGCGCAATGGCTGATCACGCTGGGGGTCTGCACCCATCTCGGCTGCGTGCCGCTCGGTGCCGGCGAGGGCGAAAGCCGCGGCGATTTCGGCGGCTATTTCTGCCCGTGCCACGGTTCGCACTATGATACGGCGGCGCGCATTCGCAGGGGGCCGGCCCCCACGAACCTTGAAGTGCCGGTCTATGCGTTCAAGACGCCCACGTCCGTGACCATCGGCTGAGGAGGATCAGATGAGCTTTCCCTGGGCCAAACATTATCAGCCGACCACCGCGTTCGGCAAATATATGGACAGTCGGCTGCCCTTGCCGCGCCTTGTCTATGGTGCGCTCGGTGCCGGTTATCCGACGCCGAAAAACCTGAATTATTTCTATAACTTCGGCGTCCTCGCCGGTGTCGCGCTGGTCATCCAGATCATCACCGGCGTCGTCCTCGGCATGCATTATGCCGCCAACACCGGCGTCGCCTTTGATTCGATCGAGCACATCATGCGCGACGTCAACGGTGGCTGGATGATGCGTTACATGCACGCTGTCGGCGCCAGCTTCTTCTTCGGCGTCGTCTATGTGCACATCTTCCGGGGGCTTTATTACGGTTCGTACAAGCCGCCGCGCGAAGTGCTGTGGATGCTCGGCCTCGTCATCTTCCTGCTGATGATGGCGACGGCGTTCATGGGCTATGTTCTCGTTTGGGGGCAGATGAGCTTTTGGGGCGCGACGGTGATCACCGGGCTTTTCTCGGCGATTCCGGTCGTCGGCCAGACCATCCAGACCTGGCTCCTCGGTGGCTTCGCGCCGGACAACGCCACGCTCAACCGCTTCTTCTCGCTGCACTATCTGCTGCCGTTCGTGATTGTCGGGGTGGTCATCCTGCACATCTGGGCGCTGCACATCCCGGGGTCGAACAACCCGACCGGCGTCGATGTGAAGGGGCCGCAGGATACGGTGCCGTTCCATCCCTATTATACCGCGAAGGATTTCTTCGGGCTCGGTGTCTATCTGACGCTGTTCGCGGCGGTGGTGTTTTTTGCCCCGAACGCGCTGGGCGAGGCCGACAACTTCATCCCGGCCAATCCGCTTTCGACACCGGCGCATATCGTTCCAGAATGGTATTTCTGGCCGTTTTACGCCATTCTTCGCGCCTTCACGACGGACTTCTTTTTCGTCCCCGCCAAGTTGATGGGCGTGCTGGCGATGTTCGCCGCCATCCTGCTGTTGTTCTTCCTGCCCTGGCTCGACACGTCGCCGGTGCGTTCGAACAGCTATCGACCGCTCAGCCGCATCCTGTTCTGGGTGTTCGTCGTGGTCGCGATCGTGCTTGGCGTCTGCGGCGGCAAGCCGGCGGAAGAACCCTGGGTGCTGCTCAGCCAGGTGCTGACGGCCTATTATTTCGCGCATTTCCTCATCATCATGCCGCTCGTCAGCCGTTTCGAAAAGACGCTGCCGTTGCCCAATTCGATCTCGGAGGCGGTGCTTGCCAAATATGGCAAGCCGCAGCCGGGCACGGGTATCGGCGGCATCGCGCCGCAGCCGGCGGAATAAGGCTCATGTCCATGGTTCGTCTTGGCGCTCTTGGCGTTGGTTCCATCTTCGTTGTCGCCGTGCTGTGGGGGGCCGTACAGCCCCGCGACGCGGTGGTTCCCGATCCGGTGACGGCGCTGCACAAGCATCCCCATGGGATCGCCTGGACCCATAATGGCCCCGGCAATTTGGGGGTGATGGGAACCTTCGATCGCAAACAGCTGCAGCGCGGTTTCCAGGTTTACAAGGAAGTCTGTTCGGCCTGCCATTCGATCAACCGCGTCGCCTTCCGCGATCTCGCGGCGCTGGGTTTCACGGCGCCGGAAATCAAGGCAATCGCAGCGGGTTACGAGGTGCCGTCGATCAACGACAAGACTGGCGAGCCGGCGTCGCGCAAGGGCACGCCGGCGGACAAGTTCCCGCTGGTCTATCCAAACGAGATCGCCGCCCGCGCCGCGCAGAACGGAGCTTTGCCGGTCGATCTTTCGCTGATCACCAACGCGCGTGAGGACGGGACCAACTATCTCCATTCGCTGCTGACCGGCTATACCGCTGCTCCGGCATCGTGGCCGGTGCCGACCGGTTTGCATTATAACCCGTATTTCAAGTCGTTGAACATCGCGATGCCGCCGCCGCTGGCCGCCGATGGCCAGGTGACCTATGTCGATGGCACCAAGGCGACCAAGGACCAATATGCACGGGATGTTGCGGTGTTCCTGACCTGGGCCGCCGAACCCAAGCTGGAAAATCGCAAGGAGACCGGCGTTGCCGCGGTCCTGTTCCTGCTGATCTTGACCGGCCTTGGCTATCTGAGCTATCGCAAGGTCTGGGCCGATGTGAAGCGCCCCAAGGTCGGGAGCGACGGCACTTCAGCCTGAGTTCATTGATTATTATTCGAGAATTGGGCGGTCATTCCGGATGGGGTGGCCGCCCTTTCTCTTGGAATCGAGGCTGTGATGAACGATGATTTGCGGGCGTTGATCCGGACGATTCCCGATTATCCGAGGCCGGGAATCCAGTTTCGCGACATCACGACGCTGCTGCTCGACGGCAAGGGCTTTGGCGCGACGATCGAGCGGCTTGCGGAGGCGGTGGGGCCGGTGCCCGACCTGATCGCCGGGATCGAGGCGCGCGGCTTCATCTTTGGCGCAGGCTTGGCGCATCGACTTGGCTGCGGGCTGGTTTTATTGCGCAAGAAGAACAAGTTGCCGGGCCGGGTGACGGGCATCAACTATGCGCTGGAATATGGCCAGGACCGCATCGAGATGCACAGTGATGCGGTTTCGGCCGGCGCGCGGGTGCTGCTCGTCGACGATCTGATCGCCACCGGCGGCACGGCGATGGCAGGGGTGGAACTGTTGCGATCGGCCGGCGCCATCGTCAACCGCGCGGCGTTCGTCATCGACCTGCCCGACCTTGGCGGCGCTGATTTTCTCAGGGCAAAGGGGGTCACTGTGACGACGCTGCTGGGGTTCCCGGAGGACTGAGCCGGGGGGCTGCGCCGGCGATCGGGGGGTGATTTTCCGGCGGCGCTGTTTGCCTCCGGCGGCTGGGGCCATTGGCCCCAGACCCCATTTTCTGGGTTGGTGAAAAGCATCGAAGTTTGGCGCCCGAAAGCAAGCTGGGTTCTGGATCAAATCCGGGATGACAGGCTGGCGATCAAAAAATGGGGTCTAGGGCTAAGGCCCCAGCCGCCGGAGGCAAAACAGCGACGCCGCTCAACCTGCCAGAAGAAAGCACACCCTCACCCGGGCCGCCGCAAGAGCGGATGCGACCTCCGTCGCTGGAGCGGCGTCTCTCGCCTCTCCCGCAAGCGGGAGAGGGGGCGTGTTCGATCTGCGGGAAATCGAGTCGAGTCTAGCGCCCCTTTTTGCGCGCCGCGTAGCGCGCATCGCGGGCGGCCTTTTGGGCGGCTTCGCGGGCGATGCCTTCGAGTCGGGCCTGTTCGGCGGCGACGACGGCCTGGGCTTCCTTTGCCAGTCGGGCTTCCTCGGCGCGGACGGCGGCTTCGGCGCGTTCGACCTTGCGCTCTTCTTCGCGTTCCGCGCGCTTTTCGGCGGCGCGGGCGCGGGCGGCCAGCGCGGTTTCATCGGGCGGCGGCGCGCTCTTGAACTTGTCGAGTGCGGCCTTGCGGGCTTCGGCCGCCGCCTTGGCGCGGTCGGTGTGATCGGGGAGTTTGAATGCCATATGCGGCGGTCCTTACCCGCGTCTCCACGCCGCTGCAACCGCTTGCGTACTTTTGCTGAACGCAGGGATAACCAACTCGCGAGTGCGGTAGCCGGTGCGCGACCGCGGGCCGGCAAAGGGCTTGACCCTGCGGTTCGGCCAGCTGCTTTCGGACATTGTGGGTTTATCGCCCATCGCGCGAAGAATCGCGGTTCGGCGCGGTGGTTAACGCCTTTGGGGTGGGGCGTTGATCTTGCTCTGGCGGGGCTTGTCGGCCAAAACAGCGGGCGTGGAATCTCGTGCCCGGAGGATGGTCGATGGCTGAAGGAACCGGGCGTGCGCATTTGGCTGCACTGTTGGCGCTGCTGCTCGCTGTCCCGGTATCGGCGGCGCCCGCCATGTGGGTGATCCGCGATGCCGATACCGAGATCATATTGTTCGGCACCGTCCATGCGCTGCCAAAGGGCGAAAACTGGCTGTCGTCGGCGATCACGGCGCGGCTCGATGCGGCCGACACGCTGGTGCTTGAGGCGGTGATCCCGGCGGATCGGTTTTCGCTGGCACCGATGCGCGAAATCCTCGCGTCACTCAAGCCCGACGCCAATGGCGGCACCGTACCGACGATCGTGTTCACCAAGGGCGGCGGCGCGTGGCTCGACGACATCGCATCGTGCGGCGCG
>JANNJH010000087.1:0-3296 GCA_031405775.1 Sphingomonadales bacterium
GTCTTGGCGGCGTCGATGACTTCCCAGACATCGATTCCCATGGCGTCGTAAACCTGCTTGAGCTCGTTCACCATCGCGATGTTGACGGCCCGAAAGATGTTCTCGGTCAGCTTGGTGGCTTCGGCGGTGCGGGTCGACGACACCGGCACCACCGTTGCGGTCACCGCCGAATAGAGCAGCACCGCGAGTTCGCGGGCCACGGCATCGTCGGCGCCGACGACCTTGGGGGTGTTGTTGGCGCCAAAGCTGGCGTTGCCCGGGTCTTCGCGTTCCGGCGAAAAGGCCAGGAAATAGTCGCGGCCCGAAACCAGGCCCGTCGCATCGAGGATCGGACGGACAATTTCGTCGGTGGTTCCCGGCCAAGTCGTCGATTCGAGCACGACGAGCTGGCCGGGCCGCAGCGTCGTGGCGATCACCCTTGCGGTGGCCTCGATGAACGAAAGGTCGGGCTCGCGGTGCAGGGTCAACGGCGTCGGCACGCAGATGACGATCGCATCGGCCAGCGCCAATCGGGCGAAATCGGTGGTCGCGCTGAACCGGCCGGACGCGACATGGCCGGCGATGGCGCTGGGTGGCACCGTGCTGAGATACGAACGACCCTGGGCGAGCGCCTCGGGCTTGGCCGGATCGACGTCGAAGCCGATGACCCGCAGGCCCGCATCGGCGGCGGCGCGGCACAAGGGCAAGCCGACATAGCCGAGGCCGATGACGCCCACCGTGATATCGCGGCGGCGAAACCGCTCGACCAGGTCAATTGTCTCGATCACTTGGCTTTGGTCCAATCCAGGTCGGAAGGCGACGGCCCCCCGCAGAGCGCCGTCGCCGACGCGCCGCCCTCGCTAGGCACTGTGTGTGTAGGCTTTGTGACGGACGCGGATTTTGGTGGCGCCGAATCCGGGAAGCGTCGGTCAACGATCACAAATAATTCACGCTCGTGCCGCTTGATCTTCATGGCGGCGGGGCAGGGACAGGCAATCGCAGAATCAAGAGTGAGCCCGATGAACCGATATCTTTTCGTGCTGGGGTGGACCGTGCTGTCCTTTGCTTGCCCTGCAAACGCCGTCGTTGCCATCGAACCTGCTGCCCCGGTCGCGGGGATCGTTTCGCAACCCGCAACGACGCCGGCGCCGCGATCAGGCCAGGAACTTTCGATCGTCCTCATCCTGTGCCTTGGTCTCGGGATCGCGGTCCTGATGCGGGGCGAAGCGCGACGGCCGCGTTCGGTGACGGCATGATGTCGCCGCGACGCGGCGGTACAGCGGAATGACCAGCGCCCTTCCCGCCACCGCATTGTCGCGGTTCCAGACCCGCCATCGCGGGCTGGCCAATCGGCTGCGCGGCGTCGCGCGTTCGGTCGGCACCGCGACACTGTTCGGTCCGGCGAGCCAGCTTTTCTGGGGCATCGGCAACCGCCACGCGCGCGACATCGCCTTTTCGGCGTTGAAGGCGAGCACCGCGAGGCACTTCGTCGTCGACGGCCCTTGCGAATCGCTCGTCGTCAATTGCCGCGACGACATCATCTCGCGCGAGGTTTTCCGTTCGGGCGCCTTTGATTTCCACAAGTTCGAGAATGCCGTGGCGATGCTGCGGGCGCACGGGTTGATGGGAGAGCGGATCGAGCGGCTTTTCGATATCGGCGCCAATATCGGCACCATCTGCGTTCCCGCCGTGGCGCGCGGCTTTGCCGACACGGCGGTGGCGATCGAACCGCACCCGCTCAATTGCCGGATATTGCGCGCCAATATCGCCCTCAACGGGCTGCATGACCAGATCGTCGTGGCGCAATGCGCCGCCGCCGCCGAGGATGGCGGCGAGGCGATGCTCGAAGTCAATGAACGCAACTGGGGTGACCACCGCGTCGCGCCGGCGGCCGACATCATCGCCGACGAGCAGGGCGAAAGCGCGCGTCCGCGCATCAATGTGCCGCTGCGCAGCATCGACGCCATCGCCGCCGAATGCGGTGCGCCGACGCTGTTGTGGATGGACACCCAGGGCTTTGAAGGCTTTGTCCTTGCCGGCGCCGTCCGCGTGCTGGCGGCGCGGCCGCCGCTGGTCACCGAATATTGGCCCTATTCGCTGCGCCGCGTCGGTGGCTATGCGGCGTTTCATGCAGCGATCGCGGCGTATCGGCATTTCATCGATCTCGATGCGCCGGGGCCGGTCCATGATGTCGCCGATTTCGAAGCGCGCTATGCCGGCCTGTCGACGACCCAGGGCGCCGACCTGTTGTTTTTCGGCTGAATCAACGCCGCACCACCAGCCGCCGCAGCCGATCGATACCCGCCCGATCAAAGACCAGCGCCAGCGCTGTGAAAACCCCGAGACCCGCGCCAATCTCGGCGGCGAGGCGGAGCGTCGGCGAAAGATCCGCCAGCGGCCCGAAACGCAACGCCGTCACTGATCCCCACATGACGATGGCAAGGATGATCGGCGTGAGCGCGGCGCGCAATTGTACGCCAAAGCCGATCCCGGTCTGGCGGGCGAAGGCGGTGCCGCCAAAGATCACGCCGAACAGCGTCGCGGCGTAGCTAAGGGTCGTCCAGCGTTCGCCGAACGGCAGGGTCGCGGCAAAGGCCACCCCGGTTGCCACCAGCCCGATGGCGCCGAAAACCACCAGCGCGCGCTGGCGGCCATCGACGATCATGATGGCGTTGACCAGCATCCGCGTCGCGCGCAGCACCCACATGCACAGCATCAATTGCAGCGCCGGCACCGCGCCAAGCCACGCCGGCCCGAACAGCACAAGCACGGCATCATGCGCCACTGCCGCGCCGCCGAGGAACAGCGGCGCGGTGGCATAGGCGATGACATTGGTGCCGCGCACGAACAATGGTTTCATATCGAGGCCGCTGCGCTTGGCGGCGGCGAACGACGTCACCGTGACGCGGCGCAGGGTGGTGATGACCAGGCCGCAGCTTTCCTCCACCAGCCGCAGGGCGAAATTGAACAGCCCGACGGCGTGGGCGCCATAGACGGCGCCGAACGCCAGCACAAAGCCCCGCGTCGACAGCGTGCCAAGGCTCTGCTGCGCACCGCTGAGGATGCCGATCCGCAGCGTTTCCCCAAGCATCGGGTCTGTCCAGCGCCAGCGCGGTCGCCGCATCGTCGCCAGCAACTGGATCGCGCCAAGGCCTTGCGCGAACAAATTGCCGAGCACCACCGCCCAGGCCCCACAGCCGGCCAGCGCAAAACCACCGATACGGCCGTCCGTTTCAGTGTGGACTCGCCGCAATTGTCGATCCCGGCCGGGAGCCTCCTCGGAAACGAGATGATCCGGCGGCGGCTCCAGTTGAATG
>JANNJH010000088.1:0-11000 GCA_031405775.1 Sphingomonadales bacterium
GCCCGCAGGACGGTGCCATCTCCACCTGCGACGATGAGCATGTCAAACTCGCCGCGTCGGATGCGCTTACGCAGGTCTTCATCATAGATGGATCCGTGCGGCGCTTCAATGCCTCTCTCTTTCAGATAAGCCGACATCGCTTCTGCTTCCATAAAGGCTTCAGGCATCTTCGGGTGTGCAGTAATGACGGGGCGCTGTGGGATGAAGGCTTCAGGCATGATGAATAAATTATACCTTTAGTAGGCGGCACAGCAAAACCAGAAAAGATATTGACGGTAAAATGTGTGGCTGTGCCTCTACAATAACTTCTGATCGCACACTTTCCTGAAGCCACAGCGCTTACAACGGGCAGCCTGCTCATGCGAGCGAGGGATGTCATTCTTGTGTTGATCGCGTTTCATTTCAGTCAGCAGATCGAGCAGGGACTGCTCCAATTCCTGGGTGTAATCCACCGCAAAATCGCGCGTCTCGTAATGGATGATGCCATAGGACGGACGTTTGCCATATGTTTTTTCGACGAGTAAACAATAAGATGCCAGTTGATAAATGTGCGAGTCATATGGAGCTTCGGGTGCGCGCCCTGATTTCACCTCGACTGGGATGATCTGTCCATTTTGCTGGACGAGATAATCGGGTTTGCCAGTCAGTTCAAGAGCAGCATAGAAGAGCGGTTTCTCCAATTTGCCCCAGCCGCGCGTGTCGGTATAAATGACACGTCCACCTGGAAGCCCCGCGGCCTGGCGCTGGCGGTTGGATTGCCAGAAGAAGAGAATAGCAAGACAAAGAAGAGCAAGGGCTATGTAGAGCATATTCTATAGTTTGAAAGTTTACAAGTTGGAACGTTTAAACGTTTGAACCTGACGCCTGTCAACGGGTTTTCGCCAGTCTTATGGCTTTCTTTACGCGCGCCAAGCCTCCACCTGATAGATCTTGCACTCGTTTCTCGAGAACTTTGATAAAGTCCGCTTTGTTGGATGCGTTCACGGCAGGTAAAGTTTTTTCCGAGTGTTGCGGCACTTCCTTTGGGCGGCAGTTTGAAAGATGATCCAGCAAATATGGAAAGATGGCTTCGTTATATTTTCTGTTCGCAGCGGCCGTATAAGCCAAAGTGGAAATGGCATTGTCCACGGTGATGACGGAGCCGGTCTCTTTTGCTTTTTTGATCGCATCCAGATTTTTGAAAACTACTTCTGGATTTGCCTTTGCAACTTCCGCAAGGGCAGTCATCGCGCCCCAAGCGAGACGGTTGTTTTTGCTCCTCAATAACTTGATGAAGTCTTCCGCGTAAGCTGCAATTAAATTTGGTTCGATCACTCCAACTTCGTATAAGACTTTGATGCAATCAGCCTGGATATTCTTATCTCTGTTCCAAAGATTTTCAGCAATCTCCTTTATCCCAGCTTTGTTTTTCTTTGCCGCCAGATCACGTGCTAACTCCTGGTTGGGAACTTCGTCGCGGCGACCGAGGGAATGAGCGAGGCGGTTGAGGACAGACATGTTGCTTCCTTTTTCGTTATAACGTTTCAACGTACCAACGTTTAGACGATTTTAGCGGTGCAATACGCCACAAACATGACTAATGCAATCATCAACAAAATAAGCCCCACGGTGCGGGAGAGGCTGGATGCCAAAACTTGACGTCCGTGTTTGTGGTGCAGTTGCGTGCCTGCCGCGAGTTCAGTCTGATTCTCCGAGACGATGCCCTGCTTTTTGTACCACCAGGCGCGGCGGCAGTACAGGTAATTTCCGATATCAGACGAGCGGATAACAGCCATCGGCAAAGTATAGCACAAATTTTCTAATTTTTACCCCATCCCAACCTTCCCCTAAAATGGGGGAAGGAGCAATTCGCGCTGAGCAGAAGACCGAGTGGAGCGAGGTCTGTAGCCGAATCGCAGTTTCGGGTAAATTAGCGTTTTCTGGTTGCTCGCGCTTCGACTGTACTCACCCTTCAGGTTCGTTACGCTCAACGCGATGAGTGTAACCTCCCCTGTGACAAACTTCCCACTCCCCTTGTGATAACTTTCCTTGAGAAAATTTCTGTGGCGAGGATAATAAAGGTAGGAAATAAAACGGAGGTGCAGTGATGTCTAACGAGTTGAAAGTTAAATTCTGGGGTGTACGTGGGAGTTATCCCACACCTGGCGCGGGGACGATCAAGTACGGCGGCAATACTTCCAGCGTGGAAGTGCGCGCAGGCGAACGCACGATCATTCTCGACGCGGGTACTGGCATCATTCCATTGGGGCGCGAACTCGCACGTTCAACACCTGCCCTGGCGGGCGGTGCCAGGGAACGCGTGGGCGAACTCCTATTGCTGTTCAGTCATTTGCATCACGACCACACGCAGGGATTTCCATTTTTTGTCCCCGCGTATATGCCCAATGCGCGTTTACATATCTTCGGGCTGGGCGGAACGCCAGATGCCGATTTCGGCCGGCCAGGGCATCAACCCGGTGCTGCCGCAGCCCAAGAAGCTGCTGATACCGACGATAAAGGTCGCCGAGGCCATCGGCTGGAAGGCCGGCGAGGCACCGACGCCGGCGCGCGGCCTGACGGTCGCGGCCTTTGCCAGCGGGCTGGCGCATCCGCGCTGGCTGTACACCCTGCCGAACGGCGATGTGCTGGTCGCCGAAACCAACGGGCCGCGGCGGCCCGATGACGAAAACGGCGTCAAGGGCAAGTTCGCCAAGGCCGTCAAGGCGAAGGCGGGGGCGGACGCGCGATCGGCCGATCGCATCACGCTGCTGCGCGATAGTGATGGCGATGGCGTCGCCGAAGTGAAGACGGTGTTCCTGTCGGGCTTGAACGCGCCGTTCGGGATGGTGCTGGTCGGCAGCCAGCTGTTCGTCGCCGAAACCGACCGGCTGACGCGCTTTGCCTATGTGCCGGGCGGGGTGCGGATCGACACGCCGGGGGTCAAGCTTGCCGATTTGCCGGGCGGCGCGCGCAACCACCACTGGACCAAGAATGTCGTGGCGGCGGCGGACGGCAAGACGCTTTATGTCGCGGTGGGGTCGAACTCCAACATCGCCGAGCATGGCATGGAAGCCGAAGCGCAGCGCGCCGGGATTCTGGCGATCGATGCCGCGACCGGCGCCGCGACGGTGTTTGCCAGCGGCTTGCGCAACCCCGTCGGCATGGCGTTGGAACCGGTGACCGGGGCCTTGTGGACATCGGTCAATGAACGCGACGAGTTGGGGTCGGATCTGGTTCCCGACTATATGACCAGCGTCAGGCCCGGTGGCTTTTATGGCTGGCCGTGGAGCTGGTATGGCCATCATGTCGATGTGCGGGTAAAGCCGGCGCGCCCCGACATGGTCGCCCGCGCGATCGTGCCGGATTATGCGCTGGGGTCGCACACCTCGAGCCTGGGGCTGGCGTTCGCCGGGCCGGGGCAGGCGCTGGGCGCGGGTTATGCGGCGGGGGCGTTCGTTGGCCAGCATGGGTCGTGGAACCGCGATCCAATGTCGGGTTACAAGGTGGTGTTCGTGGCCTTTGCCAATGGCAAGCCACAGGGGCTACCGCGCGATGTGCTGACCGGGTTCCTGAGCAATGACGGCAAGGCGCGCGGGCGCCCCGTCGGCGTGGCGTTCGACAAGGCCGGGGCGCTTTTGGTGGCGGATGATGTCGGCGACATGGTGTGGCGGGTGACGGCGGCGCGATAGGCGGGCCTTGCTATGGCTTGCGCTGCGGCACGATGAAGCGGCCCGAGACGCGGCCGGGCGTCGTGCCGGGGGCCGCCGCGGTGCCGCCGCCGCGACCATCGAAGCTGGTCTGGCCGGTGACCAGATTGAGCACGAGGCGCTGGCCCTTGAGGTTGGAGCCGCCGCGATCGAGGGTGACATTGCCGACCAAGGTGATGATCTTGGCGGCGACATCATAGATGCCGGTGTTGCCGGAGGCGCGCTCGGTCGGCGACACCAGCCTGACGTGGCCGCGCGCATCGAGCCGCTGCATTTCGGGGCTGCCATTGCGTGTGCGCGAATAGAGCACCTTCACCGTGTCGGCGCTGAGCGTCAGTCGGCCCTGGCGGATGACGACAGCGCCGGTGAACACCGCCTGGTTCGCCGCATCCTGGATTTCGATGCGGGAGGCGTCGACGTCGATCGGCGCGCTGGTGTCGAGGCCCTTCAACGCCGAGGTTTGCGCCGCCGCCGGCAAGATCGCCAGCGCGGGGGCAAGCAGCAGCGCCAAGAGAAGCAGGAGAGGTTTCATGCCGCGGTTCTGCGCGCGCGGCCGTAAATCCGCAAGTGGACGCCGCCGGCGAGCACCATTTTGCGGCCCTGAATATCGGCGGACAGGCGGCCGGCGCGAAAGGTTCCGATCGGCAGCCTGCCGGTGACGGCGGCGTTGGTGGTGACGGCGCGGGTGTTGAGATCGATATCGACGGTGGCCGAATCGAGGCTGTAGCCGGCGGCCGAATCGAGCCTTACGGGTCCGGAAATCTGCAACTTGTCGGTTTCGAGGAAATAGCGGCCCGACGGCGCGATCACCGTTGCCGGGCCGTCGGCCATCGCCAGCCGGGCGGTCAGCGATTTCAGTTCGACGATCGGGATGGCGCTGGCGCGCTGCACGGCGCTGCCGGCGCTGATGACGAACGCCTCGCCCCTGGCGGTTTCGCCGCGATAGACGGCGCGGTCGAGGCGCAGGCGTTCGGTGGCCATCGCGACCTTGTCCTTGGCGAGCAGGAAGCTGAATTCCTGGACCTTGGCGAGCGGCCAGATGACGATCGTCGCCAGCACCATGAGCGCCGCCGCCGGCAAGGCGATTTTCAAGACGCCGATCATCCGGTCATAGCCGCTGCCGGGCAAGGCGGCGCGCTGGCGGCGCGAGAGACCATCGCGCTGGCGCGTGAGAGCATCGCGCTGGCGCGCTGCAAGAGTTTCCGTTGGCACGGACTATATATGCGCGAAAATGTCGGTTTCGTCCCATCCGGCGAGATCGAGATCGGCGCGGGTCGGCAGGAAATCGAAACACGCCCGCGCCATTTCGGTGCGGCCCTCGCGCGCCAGGCGCTCGACGAGCACGTCATGGGCGCGGTGGAGGTATCGCACGTCGGACGCGGCATAATCCTTTTGCGCTTCGGACAGTTCGGCGGCGCCCCAGTCGGAGGATTGCTGTTGCTTGGAGATATCGACGCCGACGGTGTCGCGCAGCACGTCCTTCAAGCCGTGGCGATCGGTATAGGTGCGGATCAGTTTCGAGGCGATCTTGGTGCAGAACACCGGGGTGGCGCTTAGCCCAAGATAGTGGCGGATGACGGCAAGATCGAAGCGCGCGAAGTGGAACAGCTTGAGGCGCGCCGGATCAGCGAGCACCGATTTGAGCACCGGGGCGTCATAGTTGCCGCGCGCGAAGCGCACGAGATGTTCGTCGCCATGGCCGTCGGCGAGTTGCACCAGGCACAATCGGTCGCGGTGCGGGTGCAGGCCCATGGTCTCGCTGTCGACCGCGATCGGGCCGGGGGCAAAGACGTCGGCGGGCAGGTCGCCCTGGTGCAAATAAATGGTCATGGCGGGCCAAGTAGCAGCCGGGGCCGGGCGTGTCATCCACTGGTCGCGCCGCCGGTGCGGTCCGTCGCGGCTTTGTTGCACCGGGGGGAGCCATCGCCGCCGAATCGGTTATGGTCGGATTTCCGGCGCCAAGCGCTTGGAAAGTAGACGAGTTCTTATGTTGTGTTGAGTAGGAGTTAATCGATGAAGATGCTTTTGACCGGGTTGGCCGTTGCCTTGATGGCAAGTGCGGCAGTCGCCCAGACGACGACACCGGCCGATCCTGCCGCCCCGGCAGCGATGGAGAGCGCAGCGGCTGCGCCTGCGGCCGAGCCGGCTGCACCTGCGGCGGCATCCGAGGCCGCGGCTCCGAGCGCCACGACGCTGGCCCAGCGCGACGGGAAATGGTGGAACGGCGATCGCCGGGCGACCAAGCCCGAGATCGCGGCATGGAAGAAGGCCCAAAAAGCCGGCGTGCCGAGCTGAGATGCTGGGGCGGTCATTGCGAAATGGCCGCCCCGTTTCGGATGCGAATCGGCCCTGATCTTCGGCGTCGAACCGCGCTAGATCAGCCCTTGCGCGCGCATCGAGACATGGCCGCCGCGGCCGATGATGACATGGTCATGGACCGAAAGCCCAAGGTGCCGCCCGGCCTCGATCACCGCCTTGGTCATGACGATGTCGTCGCGCGATGGCTGGGGATCGCCGCTGGGGTGGTTGTGGACGAGGACCAGCCCCGAGGCGCCGAGTTCGAGGGCACGCTTGACGATCTCGCGCGGATAGACCGGAGCCGCGTTGACGGTGCCCTGCCCCATCGCCTCGTCGCGGATCATGACATTGCGATTGTTGAGGAAGATGACGCGGAATTCCTCGGTGACGCGATGCGCCATGGCGGCGTGGAGATAATCGGTCAGCGCCTGCCAGCCCGACAGCACCGGGCGATCGAGCGCGGCGGTGCGCAGCGCCCTGAGCGCCGTTGCCTCGACAAACTTGATCGCGGCGGCGGCGCCTTCGCCCAGCCCCTCGACGCGCGACAGTTCGGCCGGGGTCGCCGCCATCAGCACCGAAAGGCTGCCGAATTCGGCGAGCAGGCGCTTGGCGAGCGGCTTGGTATCGCGGCGCGGGATGGCGAGGCCGAGGAGATATTCGAGCAATTCGTAATCGTGGAAACCGTCGCCGCCGCCCGCCAGCAGCCGCGATCTCAGGCGTTCACGATGGCCGGCGTCGCCGGTGGCGCGATGTCCGGCGCTGTCTTCGCTCACAGGCTGTAGGGCGGCGCCTTGAGGCCTGTCGGCGAGCCGGTGAAGATTTCGGCGCCGGTCTCGGTGATGCCGATCGAATGTTCGAACTGCGCCGAAAGCGAGCGGTCGCGCGTCACCGCCGTCCAGCCGTCGTCGAGCAATTTCACCGCCGCGCCGCCAAGGTTGATCATCGGCTCGATGGTGAAGAACATGCCGGGGCGCAGCACGACGCCCCTGCCCGGCTTGCCGAGGTGGACGACATTGGGGGGTTCGTGGAAGACGCGGCCAAGGCCGTGGCCGCAAAAATCGCGGACCACCGACATGCGGTGCTTCTCGGCGTGGCTCTGGATGGCGTGGCCGACATCGCCCAATGTGGCGCCGGGGCGTGCCGCCTCGATGCCGCGTTCGAGGCATTCATACGTCACGTCCACCAGCTTGCGCGCCTTCAACGGCACGTCGCCAACAAGGAACATGCGGCTGGTATCGCCGTGCCAGCCATCGACGACCACCGTCACGTCGATGTTGACGATGTCGCCGTCCTTGAGCTTTCGCGCCGACGGAATGCCGTGGCAAACGACGTGGTTGACGCTGATGCACAGGCTGTGGCTGAAGCCGCGATAGAAGATCGTCGCCGAAACCGCGCCCTGCTGGAGGACAAAATCATAGGCCATGCGGTCAAGATCGAGGGTTACCGCATCGGCGACGACATGCGGGGTGAGCATGTCGAGCACCCGCGCCGCGAGGTTGCCGGCACGGCGCATGCCTTCGAAGCCCGCGGCATTGTGCAGGCGGATCGGACCCTCTGAAGGGTCGTTGACGGTTTCATAGTCGAGCGCGGGGGCAAGCGATTCTGTGGTCATGATGGTGTGACAGATAAGCGCTGGGGGCGCCCAAGTCCATGATTGGCGCATCCGCCCCTTCACGCCTTGGCCGCGCTGGTCTAATCGGGTGCCATGATCGCAGACAACAACCGCATCTGGACCGCCGCGCTGCTTGTTATCGGCGATGAAATCCTGTCGGGGCGGACCCAGGACGCCAACATCGCCTATCTTGGCAAATGGCTGGGGGTGCAGGGCATCAGGCTGCGGGAAGTCCGCATCGTCGCCGACGAGATGGCTTCGATCGGCGATGCGGTGAATGCGTTGCGCACGGCGCATGATTATCTGTTCACCACCGGCGGCATCGGGCCGACGCATGACGATATCACCGTTGATGCCATCGCCGCGGCACTGGATGTGCCGGTCATCGTCCATCCCGATGCCCAGGCCATCCTTGCCGGCTATTATGGCGACAAGCTGACCGACGCGCGGCTGCGGATGGCGCGGACCCCGCAAGGCGCCAGCCTGATCGAGAATCCACGCACCAAGGCGCCGGGCATCCGCGTCGAAAATATCTTCATCATGGCGGGCGTGCCGATGATCACCCAGGGCATGCTGGCGGCGCTCGACGGGCAGTTGCAGGGCGGCTTGCCAGTACTGTCGCGCACGGTCGCGGCATGGACGCAGGAAAGCGCCGCGGCGGCAACGCTGGCGGCGGTCGAGCAGGCCCATCCCGGCGCCCAGATCGGCAGCTATCCGTTCTGGCGCGAGGGCCGCAGCGGCGCCAATTTCGTCATCCGCGCCACCGACGCCGCCTTGCTGGCGACGGTCGCTGCGGCGTTGATGGCCAGCTTGCGCGATATCGGCATCGATCCGGTGGATGGCGAACTTTAGCGCCCCGCCATCCGGTGGATGGCGAACTTTAGCCCTACCAGTAGCGCTTTCGCCCTGCCCTGTGTTAGGCACGCTTCACCGATGATCAACCTTGGGGACGGACAATGACGATCCTGCGGTGGATTTTGCTGACGGCGCTGGCCGTGGCTTTCCTGTTGCTCGCCGTGGCGAACTGGACGCCAGTGCCGTTCCGCTTGCCCGATGGCGCCATCATCAGCGTCCAGTTGCCGGTGCTGCTGGCGATCGCCTTTATCGCCGGCTGGCTGCCGATGTGGCTGATCCTTGTCGGCGCCAGGGCGAACTGGAAGCGCAAGCTCGCCAGGTTCGAACGCGATTTCGACGATCTGCGCGGGCCACCGCCGGCAAGCACGCTGCCGTCACAGGCGCAGCCCATAATCGTGCCGCCGGCCGGCGCATGAGCAACCCGGTTTTCGTCGCGGTCGATACGCCGGGGCTGGCCGATGCCCGGGCGCTGGTGCGGCGCGTCGCGCCCCATGTCGGCGGCGTCAAGCTCGGGCTCGAGTTCTTCTGCGCCAACGGTCCCGGCGGGGTGGCGGACATTGCCAGCTTCGGCCTGCCGGTGTTCCTCGACCTGAAACTCCACGACATTCCCAACACCGTCGCCGGCGCCATGCGCTCGCTTGGCGGTCTGGCGCCGGCGATCATCACCGTCCATGCGGGCGGCGGCCACGCCATGCTGGCGGCGGCGCGCGCCGCGGCGCCGGACGCGACCAGGGTCGTCGCCGTCACCGTGCTGACCAGCCTTGACGACGACGACCTCGCCGCCGCCGGGGTGGCGGGCGGCGCGGCGGCGCAGGTGCTGCGGCTGGCCGGCGTCGTGCGCGCCGCCGGGCTTGATGGCGTCGTCGCTTCGCCGCACGAGACCGCCGCCGTCCGCGCCGCCTGGGCCGAGGCGATAATCATCGTCCCCGGCGTGCGCCCGGTTGGCAGCGATATCGGCGACCAGAAGCGCGTCATGACGCCGCGTCAGGCGCTGGCGGCGGGGGCATCGCTGCTGGTCATCGGCCGGCCGATCACCGGGGCGAGCGATCCCGCCGCCGCAGCCGCGGCTATCGCGCGGGATTTGGCATGATGCCCCGCGCTTGCGCCAAGCGGCGGGCGGAGCGGCGGCGACCCCTCACCCTCCCACCCGAGGGGAGAGGGGTTAGATGACCGAAATCAAGTTTTGCGGACTGTCGACGCTTGAGACCGTCGATGCGGCGATCAAGGCCGGGGCGCGCTGGCTGGGCTTTGTGTTTTTTCCGCCGTCGCCGCGGCATTTGACGCCCGAACGCGCCGCCGGGTTGATCGCGCTGGTGCCGCCGGGGATCGGCAGGGTGGCGGTGCTGGTCGATGCCGATGACGCGTTGATCGACGCGGTGCTGGCCGCCGGGATCGACACGCTGCAATTCCATGGCCGCGAAAGCCCCGAACGCATCAATGCTGTCCGCAGGCGCACCGGCAAGCCGGTGTGGCGCGCCACAGGGGTCGCGACGCGCGCCGATATCGCGCGGGCGATTGCCGAGCGCGGCCCTGCCGATCGATTGCTCCTCGATGCCAAAGCGCCTAGGGAAGCCCCCCTGCCGGGGGGCGTTTCCCCGCTTCCCGGCGGAAATGGCTTGGCGTTCGACTGGCGACTGATGCAAGGCGTCAATCCGCCGCTGCCATGGGGGCTTTCCGGCGGGCTGGATGCCGGCAATGTCGGCGCGGCATTGGCGGTTTTGCAACCGGCGTTTGTCGATGTGTCATCGGGTATAGAGGAACGAGCGGGCGTGAAGTCGATTTCGAAGATTGCGGCCTTTGGCGAAGCGGTGCGCAGGCCATGACCGTGCAAGCCCCCTCGCTGCGCTCTGGTCCCGACGCGCACGGCCATTTCGGTGAATTCGGCGGGCGTTATGTCGCCGAAACGCTGATGCCGCTGATCCTCGACCTCGAAAAGGCCTATCGCGCCGGACTGGGTCGTGCGACGTATCATGGCGACGGCCGAGCGACTCGCGGCGTTTCCGGAATCGGGCCGCGTCGTTCCTGAGCGAAACGATCCGATGATCCGGGAAGTGATCGTCGATCCGTACCGCGTCGTTTACCGGTTCCGTGGCGAAGCGGTGGAGATCATCACAGTGTTTCGCGGCTCCCGATCATTTCCGACCGACCTCCAATAGGGCGGCCCAACACCGAATGGAGCCGACGCGCCAATCGTCCTGTGCCATGATGTCGCCACCGCCCGCGGCTCATTCGTAACGTTGATATGGCTGCCTACGGTACGTCACCTTGCAGGGTCGTCTTCTCGTGTCAGCGTAGCGATTTATGACCTTGTGCCTCTCTGGTTGTTTTAGGTGAAACTTCTATCGGTCATGAACTACGGTGGTGGATTGAGCAGAAGATCGTCTGCCAACCCGAGGTCGACGATCGGGAGCATGATGGGCTCGCCTCGGACTACCTGCGAATGTCGGAACACCCGCTCCACGCATTCGTCGCAATGATGAAGTCCATCAACGAAGCGGTCGCGGTGACCGAGGCCGTCACCCAACACTTCCCGCGGACCCTGACGCGGA
>JANNJH010000089.1:0-2225 GCA_031405775.1 Sphingomonadales bacterium
GTCACCCGCCGCCCGCGCACTCGTCGCGCTGTGGACACAAGTCGAACGGACGCTGACCACGCTCCCGGAATAGCGCGCATTTTCGGCGCGGCCTATTCCGCCGCGACCCGGCCCGGCCTCTCGCCCGCCGGCAATTCCCGCACGTCTGCCGCGCCGCGCCGCTGCCGCAGCCGTGCGTTGATGCCTTCGATGCCGAGATAGACCACCGGCGTGATGAACAGCGTCAGCACCTGGCTGACGATCAGGCCGCCGAGCACGGCGATGCCCAGCGGCTGGCGCAATTCGGCGCCGGCACCCAGCCCGAGCGCCAGCGGCGCCGCCGCGGCCATCGCCGCGAAGGTGGTCATCATGATCGGGCGAAAGCGCGTTGCAGCGGCTTCGCGGATGGCGTGGTCCGGTGTCCAGCCGTGGCGGCGTTGCCCGGCAAGGGCGAAGTCGATCATCATGATGGCGTTTTTCTTGACGATGCCAATCAGCAGGACAACGCCAATGATACCAATGACATCAAGAGGTTTATTGAACAACCACAAGAACGCGACCGCGCCGATACCCGCCGCCGGCAACCCCGACAGGATGGTGATCGGATGGGCAAAGCTTTCGTACAGCACGCCGAGCACGATGTAGATGACGATGATCGCGGCGACGAACAGGATCGGCATCGACTTGGTCGAGGCTTCGAACTGCTGGGCGTTGCCGCCAAAGGCGCCGTTGATCGTCGCCGGCTGCCCCAGATCGGCCCCGGCGGCGTCGATCAGCGGTTGCGCCTTCGAAAGCGCCATCCCCGGCGTCAGGTTGAACGAGATCGTCACCGCCGGAAGCTGGCTCTGGTGCGCCACGACCGACGGCGCGCCCTGGATCGACACCTTGGTGACCGCCGAAAGCGGCACCAGCCGCCCCGGCGCGCCGGCGCTGGCATTGCCGCGCACCATCAACCGCCCGATGCCATCGGGGGTCAATTGTTCGCTCGGCGCGATCTCGAGGATCACCTGATAGCTGTCGACATCGGTATAGACCGTCGAAATCTGCTGGTTGCCATAGGCGGCGTAAAGCGTCTGGCGGATCGCCGCGACCGGCACGCCGAGCCGGCTGGCGGCATCGCGATCGACCTCGATCATCGCCTCGCGCGCGCCGCGCTGATAATCCGAAGACACGTCTTCGAACCCCGGCGTCGCCCGCAGCCTTGATTCGAACCGCGGCGCAAAGGCATAAAGCTGGTCCTTGTCGACCGACGACAGCGTGTATTGATAGTTTGACGCGGACGGGCGCCCGCCGAGTTGCAGATTTTGCGGAATGTTCGGGAAGGCCGAAATGCCGGGAATCCCCGACAGCTTCTTGCGCAGCCGCGCCTGGACGACCTCGACGCGATCACGCTCCGACTTGGGCTTGAGGGGCGCGAAGATCCGGCCGGTGTTTGATGCGCCACCGCCGCCCAAAAAGCTGTTGACGCGCGCCACCGCCGGATCGGCGCGGACGATCCGCGCCGCCTGGTCCAGCTTGACGAGCATCCGATCGTAACCGATGTCGGGGGCGCCTTCGATGGCGATGAAAATCGAGCCGGTATCCTCGGTCGGGAAAAAGCCCTTGGGCACCACGGCGAAGCCCCAGACAGCGACGGCGATCGAAACCAGCGTCAGGCCGCCGACAAGCTTGCGATGCCGCAGAGTCGAATCGAACGCCCGCAGATAACCACGCTGCAACCGTCCGAAAGCCCGCGTCGACGCCCGCGCCAACCGACTGCCCTCGACCTGGTGTCCGCCGCCCTGGTCTCCGCCCCTGAGGACGCGCGCCGCGATCATCGGGATCAAGGTCAACGACAGCGCCGCCGAAATGCCGATGGCGATTGTCATCGTCACGGCGAATTCAAAGAACAGCCGGCCGATGACGCCGCCCATGAACAGCAGCGGGATGAACACCGCCACCAGCGATACCGAGATCGACAACACGGTAAAGGCAATCTCGTTGGCGCCCGTCACTGCCGCGGCGCGTGGCTCCTCGCCGTCCTCGATATGCCGGACGATGTTTTCGAGCACGACGATGGCGTCGTCGACGACAAAACCCGTGGCGAGTGTCAGCGCCAGCAATGACAGGTTATCGAGGTTGAAGCCGAAGAAATACATGCCGGCAAAGGTGCCGACCCGTATCGCAGTCGTTAATGTTTAAAGAGGCCAGGCTGGCGGTGCTGTCACGCAGTATACAGCCGTTCGTGGACCTGGTGATCGACAGCG
>JANNJH010000090.1:0-1687 GCA_031405775.1 Sphingomonadales bacterium
TGCGCATCGGCGTCACCGGCTCGGTCGGCAAGACCGGCGTCAAGGAGGCGCTGCGGCTGGCGCTCGGCCGCTATGCGCCCGATGCCGTCCACGCGTCGGTAAAAAGCTACAACAACCACACCGGCGTGCCGCTCAGCCTGGCCCGAATGCCGCGCGAAACTCGTTTCGGCGTCTTTGAAATGGGCATGAACCATAGCGGCGAGCTCAGCGCGCTGACGGCGCTGGTCCAGCCCCAAATCGCCGTCGTCACCTGGGTCGCCTCGGCCCACCGCGAATTCTTCGAAACCGAGGAGGCCATCGCCGACGCCAAGGCCGAAATCTTCTCGGGGCTCCAGCCCGGCGGCACCGCGATCATCCCGTTCGACAATCGCCACCGCGACCGGCTCATCGGCCACGCCCGCCCGCACGCCGCCAAAATCGTCACATTCGGCCTTGAACCCGGCGCCGACGTTGTCGCCGAAAAATTCGTCCTCCACCCCGATTGCTCGTGCGTCACCGCGCGCATCGGCGACCATCGCCTGACGTTCAAGGTCGGCATGGCCGGGCGGCACTGGGTCGGCAATGCGCTGGCGGTGCTCGCGGCGGTCGATGCGGCCGGCGGTGACCTGGCGCTGGCGGGCCTGGCGCTCGCCGAATTGACCGATCTTCCCGGTCGCGGCCAGCGGCTGCGCGTCGCCACCGACACCGGCGCTGGCTCAACCGGCGGAGCCGGGCACGCAATCGTCATCGATGAAAGTTACAATGCGAATCCGGCGTCGATGGCGTCGGCGCTCGCGGTGCTGGGCGAGATCACGCCGGCGGGGCAGGGGCGGCGGCTCGCCATGCTCGGTGCGATGCGAGAACTTGGTAATCTTTCTGACCAGTTTCATGCCGAATTGGCACCATATGTAGTGGCCGCCGGCGTTTCGACCATAATTCTTGTGGGTAACGAGATGAAACCGCTGGCGGCGGCCCTGTCTCGCCGCGTAGAAGTTCTCCACGTCGCTGACGCATCCGCCGCGCAGATCGAAATCGATCGGCTGCTCGGCGGGGATGACGTGTTGCTGGTCAAGGGATCGAACAGCATGCGGCTCGGCGGTGTCGTCGCGCATTTGCGCGAACGCATCGGCTTGTCGCGCCGCGACGGGGAGAGTCCAAATTGATCAACCTGATCGCCTATTGGGCAGGCTTCGAGGGTGTCCTCAACCTGTTCCGCTACATCACCTTCCGCTCGGTGGGGGCGTTGGTGACCGCGCTCGCCATCGCGCTGATCATCGCCCCGCAGTTCATCGGTTTCCTGCGCTCCAGACAGGGCAAGGGCCAGCCGATCCGCGAGGACGGCCCGCCATCGCACCTGCTGACCAAAAAGGGCACGCCGACGATGGGCGGCCTGATGATCCTCATCGCGATGACCGTCTCGACGCTGTTGTGGATGGATACCGGCAACGGCTTCGTCTGGGCCAGCTTGTTCGTCACCCTGGGTTTCGGCGCCATCGGTTTCATGGACGATTACGACAAGGTGACGAAGCGCAGCCACAAGGGCATTTCGGGCCGCACCCGGCTGATGATCGAATTCCTCATCGCCGGGCTGGCCTGCACCTGGATCGCCAGCCGCACCGGCACGACGCTTTACCTCCCGTTCCTGAAGGACATCGGGTTGCAGATGGGGTTCTTCTACATCTTGTTCGCCGCCTTCATCGTCACCGGC
>JANNJH010000091.1:0-9325 GCA_031405775.1 Sphingomonadales bacterium
CTGGCCAGCAACGCCGCACGGTCCTGGGGTTGGTTCGGGTTGGTCAGTGTGTTCACCGTCGATGATGCGCAACGCGGGCCGCTGTTTCCGTTCTGGTTCATCGAGACGGTCTTCCACGCGCTGATTGTCACCATATTGCTGTTCCGTGTGCCGCCACTCAGGCGCCTCAGCCGGGCGCGGCCGTTTGGCTTCGGGCTGGTCATGTTGGCGCTGGCGATGGCCGCCAAGCTGCTGGTGCCGTTGTATATATTCGACGATTCGAACGCCAAGTCGTTGACCATCGATGCGCAATATTATCTTTACGCGCTGGGCTGGCTGGCGATGGTGGCGCGGGGCGGCTGGCAAAAGGCCGCGGTCCTCGGGCTGGCGGTGGCGCTGGTCGGCCTCGATCACGGCCTGTTCTCGCCGCGTCAAGTCTGGCTGACGCTGGCGCTGGCGGCGCTGCTTGTCATCCCGACGCTTCCGGTGCCGCGCTGGCTGGCGGGGCCGGTGCTGCGTGTCGCCGCGGCGGGCTATTTCATCTACATGACCCATGTCCTGATGAACCAGTTCGTGCGCTTCGTGCTGCATGTAGATGGTCCGCCGGCCTTGAACATCGCGCTGCTGCTGCTGCTGAGTGTCGCCGGCGGGTTGCTGTTCGAACGGGCCTGGTCACGCGGCATGGCGCTCGTCGCTGCTTCCCCGCCGGTGAATGACGTTCTAAGGCAGGCTCGGAGGAGCTTTTCATGTCGACGACGTTCACGCTCGATACCGGCACCAGCCGGGCGCATCCGGTACCGGAACCGCTCCGGCGGCTGACCGTGCCCGCCATCGCCAAGCGCAAGGGCGGCGAGCCCGTGGTCATGCTGACCGCCTATACGGCGCGGATGGCGCAACTGCTCGACAAGCATTGCGACATGCTGCTGGTCGGCGATTCGCTGGGGCAGGTGATCTATGGCCTCGATACCACCGTCATGGTGACGCTCGACATGATGATCGCCCATGGCGCGGCGGTGGTGCGCGGTTCGTATCGGTCGGTGGTCGTCGTCGATTTGCCGTTCGGCAGCTATGAAGCATCGCCGCAACAGGCGTTCGCGACGGCGGCGCGGGTGATGAAGGAAACCGGCGCGGCGGCGGTCAAGCTTGAAGGCGGCACGGCGATGGCCGAAACCGTCAGCTTCCTGGCGAGGCGCGGCATCCCGGTCGTGGCGCATGTCGGGCTGACGCCGCAGGCGGTGAACGCGCTCGGCGGCTATGGCGCGCGCGGGCGCAGCGCGGCCGAAGCCGCGACGATCCTCGCCGATGCCGAGGCGGTGGTGGCGGCGGGGGCGTTCGCGCTGGTGGTCGAAGGCGTCGTCGAATCGCTGGCGCGGCGCATCACGGAAACGGTAAAATGCCCGACGATCGGCATCGGGGCTTCGGCGGCGTGCGACGGCCAGGTGCTGGTTGTCGACGACATGCTCGGCATGTTCGAACGGGTGCCGCGCTTTGTCGAACGCTTCGACGATCTGGCGGTGCGGATCGATGCGGCGGCGGCGACTTATGCCGCAGCGGTCCGCGAACGGCGCTTTCCGACCGAGAAACAACTTTATCTATGACGTGGCATCGGGCATTCACGCCGGCGAAAGCTTGCCCGCTGCAAGCGAGCGGGGCGGGCGTTGCCCCTGAAGGAGCGTTTCGACCTTGGCCGTGACACCGCGAGATGCCGACGACGTTTTTCTGCGCGAAGTCGATGAAGGCGTTCGCCGCGACCAGGTGATGTCGTTTTGGCGACGCTATGGCGTGGCGGGCGTCGCCCTGCTGCTGCTGTTCCTCGGCGCCGTCGGCGGTGGCCTGTGGTGGCGCGAGAACCAAGCCCGCAAGGCCGGCGTCGCCGGCGAGGATTTCTCCCAGGCGGTCAGCAAGCTCGAGGTTGGTGACGCACCGGCGGTGCGGCCGCTGCTCGATCGGCTCGCCAAGGATGGCCCGGGCGGCTATCGCGCGCTGGCGCAGTTCATGCAGGCTGCCGATGCCGTCGGTTCCGGCGACAATGCACGCGCGATCAGGCTGCTCGATGCGGTGGCCGCCGACACCAAGCAGCCACAGCCGATCCGCGATGCCGCGCTGATCAAGTCGGTGCGATTGTCGTATGACAGCCTGCCGCCGGCAACGGTGATCGCGCGGTTGAAGGACTATAGCGTGCCGGGCAATCCGTGGTTCGGCGTCGCCGGCGAGATGACGGCGCTGGCGCAGGTCCGTGCCGGCCAGTCGGCGCAAGCCAAGCCGTTGCTGACCGCGATCGTGCGTGACGCCGCGCTTCCGTCCAGCCTGCGTGGCCGGGCGGCGCAACTGGCGCTGGCGCTGGGGGTGGATGGAGCGACGCTGCGACTGACCGACCCTGTCGCTATTGCCGGCGGGGCGACCGACGGCCCGCCGCCGACCGATGCCGCCGATGCGGCGGCTTCCGCTGCGGCCCCTGCCAAGTAAAGGCCTGATCTTGCAAAATCGTTCCTTGAGTCTCGTCCTTGTCGCCGCACTGCTGGCGGGTTGCGGCGTCCTGAAGCCCGGCAAAGGCCCCAAGACGCCAACGGTCGGCGAGCGTATCCCGGTGCTCAATTTCGAGACCCGCGCCGTCGCCGAGCCCGAAATCCAGGACCTTGCCGTCGTGCTGCCGCTGCCCGAGGCGAATGCCGATTGGGCGCAGGCCGGCGGTTCGGCGGCGAAGGCCAACGGCCATCTGGCGCTACCTGAAACCCTGTCGCGGGCGTGGAGCGCGTCGATCGGCGCCGGCAGCAGCGCGACGCGACGGCTCAACGCCGGACCTGTCGTGATGGGCGGCCGGATCTATACGATGGACACCGGCGGCGAAGTGCGGGCGTTCGACGCCAAGAGCGGCCAAGTCGATTGGCAGGCCAAAATCACGCTGCCCAAGCGAAACAGCAATGCGGCGTTCGGCGGCGGCGTCGGCGGCGGCGACGGCCGCATCTTTGCCACGACGGGCTTTGGTGTTGTCGCGGCCTTCGATGCCGGCACCGGGACGCAGCTTTGGCGCCAGACCATCGGTTCGCCGTTGCGCGGCGCTCCAACCGTCGCCGGCAATCGCATCTTCGTGTTGACCCAGGACAACCAGATTTATGCCCTGAGCGCCGACAAGGGCGAGACGCTGTGGAATGTCGCGGGCACGGTCGAAGTCGCCGGGCTTTTGGGCGCCGGGTCGCCAGCGGTGGCGCTGGACACCGTCGTCGTCGGTTTCTCGAGCGGCGAGCTCAACGCGCTGCGGGCCGAGAACGGCCGCACCGTCTGGGCCGATGCGCTGGCGCGGACCGGGCGTTCGACGGCGATGGCGGCGCTTTCGGATATCGACGCTTCGCCGGTCATCGATCGCGGCCGGGTCTATGCCATCGGCCACGGCGGTCGGATGGCGGCGCTCGAACTGGCGACCGGGCAACGTGTCTGGGAACGCAATTTCGCCGGCACCTCGACGCCATGGGTAGCGGGTGAATTCATCTTCGTCGTCACCATCGAAGGCGAAGTCGTCTGCCTGACGCGCAGCGACGGCAAGGTCCGTTGGGTATTGCAGTTGCCGCATTTCAAGAATGCCAAGAAAAAGTCCCGTCCGATTACATGGGCGGGACCGGTGCTGGCGTCGGAAAAGCTGCTGGTCGCGGGCTCGAACAAGCAGCTGGTGACGATTTCACCCTATACGGGCAAGCTGCTCTCGACGATAAATCTGTCTGCGCCGGCGTACCTCGCGCCGATCGTCGCCGGCAATACCGCCTATCTTTTGACCGACGACGGCAAGCTGACCGCGTATCGTTGATGGCCGGATGCCCTGCGCTCTGCTAGGGGCACGCCCATGTCCAATTCAGAATCGCTGCCCCGGGTCGCCATCGTCGGCCGCCCCAACGTCGGCAAATCGACGCTTTTCAACCGTCTCGTCGGCCGCAAGCTGGCGCTTGTCGATGATATGCCGGGTGTCACCCGCGACCGCCGCGAAGGTCACGCCAGGCTTCACGACCTGGAATTCACCGTCGTCGACACGGCGGGTTTCGAAGATGCCGATGCGGCGTCGCTGGCCGGACGCATGCGGCAACAGACCGATGCCGCCGTCGGCGATGCGGTGGTGGCGCTGCTGGTCTTCGATGCGCGCGCCGGGGTGACGCCGCTCGACAAGCATTTCGCCGACTGGCTGCGCAAGCGCGGCACGCCGTTGATCCTCGTTGCCAACAAGGCCGAGGGCCGGGCGGGCGAGGCCGGCGTCGCCGAAAGCTATCGCCTCGGGCTTGGCGATCCGATCCAGATCTCCGCCGAGCATGGCGAGGGCATGGCCGACCTGTTCGAAGCGCTGCTGCCCTATGTCGATGCGCCCGCCGAGGAACCGATCGAACTGGCCGAGGGCGAGGAGGCCCAAATGCCGGAGCTTCCCGAAGGGCCGTTAAAGCTCGCCATCGTCGGCAGGCCGAATGCCGGAAAATCGACGCTGATCAACACGCTGCTGGGCGAAGCGCGGCTGGTGGTCGGCCCGGAAGCCGGCATCACCCGCGATTCGATCGCGATTCCGTGGGATTATCACGGGATGCCGGTGCGGCTGGTCGATACCGCGGGCCTGCGCAAGCGCGCCAAAGTCAGCGACAAGCTGGAGCGCATGTCGGCGGCCGATACCAAGCTGGCGATCGATTTCGCCGAAGTCGTGGTGCTGTTGCTCGATTCGACGCTGGGGCTCGAAAGCCAGGACCTGCGGATCGCCGACCTGGTGCTGTCCGAGGGCCGGGCGCTGGTCATCGCGCTCAACAAATGGGACGTGGCGCGCGATCAGTCCTCGCTGTTCCAGGGGGTGCGCAAGGCGCTTGACGATGGGCTGTCGCAGATCAGGGGCGTGCCGCTGGTGGCGCTGTCGGGACAGACCGGCAAGGGCCTCGACCTGATGATGAAGGCGGTGACCGAGGCGCGGGCGAAATGGTCGCGGCGGGTTTCGACCTCGGCGCTCAATCGCTGGTTCGAAAGCGCGCTCGATCGTAACCCGCCGCCGGCGGCGGGCGGCACGCGGATCAAGCTGCGTTATGTGACGCAGGTTGCGGCGCGGCCGCCGTCGTTCCTCATTTTCGGCAATCGCACCGAGGATCTTCCCGCCAGCTATGGCCGCTATCTGGTCAACAGCCTGCGTGACGACCTCGATTTCGAAGGCGTGCCGATCCGGTTGAGTTTCCGCGGCAGCAAGAACCCGTTCGCCGACGCACCGCGGGGGAAAGCCGAGAAGCGCTGACCGCGTCGGGAGGCGGGAGCCGGCGACGACATCTTCGCGAGCTGATGCCGCTTCCATCGTCCGAGGCGATGGCATCGATCCACGGCCGGGCCATTTCGTTCGCATGTGCGCGCTGGAGTCGGTTTCCGTGGTGGGCAGTTCTCCGCCGATCGTGCATCCGCGTCCGTAAATGTACGTAATTAAAAACACCCATCCTGACTTGGCATTTAACATTTCCTCCGGTATTGCTACCGGTGCGTTAACAGGGAAACGCGTCTAGGGTCTGGGGTAAAGTATGCTCGTTGGTGCGAATCTGCGTCGTTCCACGGTGGCTGGGCATATGCTGATGCGTTCGTTGCGGCTGGGGGTCTCGGCAACGGGATTGATGCTGGCGGGAACCGCTCTGGCCCCGGCGTCGGCGCAGGTGCTCGACCTTGGCGGCATCCTGGTGACGCGAACCACGCTGCCGTTCACCGAGGTGACCAACGGCATTTTGCGGGTTGTTCCGGTCGCTGGGGGAATTACTTATGGCGGCGCGTTGACCGACAGGCTCGGCCAGCTCAGCCTGACCAAGGCCGGTATCAACAGCCTGACCTTGACCGGTTCCGGGCTCAATACTTACTCGGGCGACACGGTGGTTTCGGGCGGAACGATTTTCGCCGGTGCCAATGATGTGCTTTCGCCCAATTCACTCCTCAACATCTCGACGACGCGGGTCGATATCGTCGGCTTCAATCAGACCGTCAACGGCCTGATCAGCGGCCCCCTCGGCGAATTGCTCAACACCGGTGGTGCCGCGATCGTCACGATCGACACGTCGACCAATCGTTCGTTCCGTGGCGTCATCAGCGGCGCCACGACGCTCGTGAAGAGCGGCACGTCGGTGCAGACGCTAAGCGGCACCAGCACCTATACCGGCGGAACGGTGCTCAACGCGGGTGGCCTGCGCTATACGAACAATGCGTCGTTCGGCACCGGTTCCATCACCGTCGCCGGTCCGGCGGTGCTGACGCCCGCCATCACCGGTCGAACCATCAGCAACGCCATCATTCTCAATGCCGCGCTCCAGGTCAATAACGGCGGGGCCAGCACGGAATTGGCCGGCGCGATCTCGGGCGCTGGCCAACTGACCAAGTCGGACTTCGGCAATCTGACGCTGTCCAATGCGGGCAATAGTTTTTCGGGCGGCATCGTGCTTGCCGGCGGCCAGATCATTGCCGTCAACGGCGCGCTCGGCAGCGGCACCGTCTCGGTAACAGCGGTTCAGGCAACGCTCGCGACGATCGGCGGCGCGTCGGCGCGATTCGCCAATGATTTCGACCTGGTCGGCACTCTCAACTTCGAATTGCCCGCTGCCCCCGGCTCGCTTCAACTTGATGGCGCGATCTCGGGCGCCGGCGGGCTTTACCTGAAGACCGGCACCGGTCTGTTGCTGCTTGCCGGCGCGAACACCTATTCCGGCGGCACTTTGATCGCGACGGGCACGCTTGGCCTGGGCACCAGCACTTCGGCAGGCTCGGGCTTGATCTCGGCTGGCGGCACGGCGTCCGTCATCGCCGCCTATGCGGCTGATCTGGCAATTGCCAATGGCCTCTCGATTCGCACGAAGCTGACGGTCGATACCCGCGGCTTCGATATTTCGCTCGACGGCTTGATCGTCGATCGGACTCTTGTCGAGATCGGTGGCATCGACAAGGTCGGAGCCGGGACGCTGACGCTGACAGCCGCGAATAGCTATACCGATACGACGACGGTTTCGGCCGGTCGCCTCAACATCAATGGCAGCATCACCAGCGACGTCACCGTCGCTTCGGGTGCGACGCTGGGTGGTACGGGCAGTGTCGCTGCGGCCAACACCGTCACGGTTGCCGATGGCGGCAGCATCGCGCCCGGCACCAGCCCCGGCACGCTGACCGTCGGCAATTTGCTGCTCGGCTCGGGTTCGATCCTGAATTTCGAACTGGCGACGCCCGGCGTCATCGGGTCGGGGATCAATGACCTTATCGTCGTCACCAATAATCTGACGCTCGACGGCACGATCAACGTCATCGGCTTGGCGGGTTTTGACGCTGGCAGCTATCGCGTCATCAACTATGGCGGCGCGCTGACCGACAACATCCTGCTCGCCGGCACGGCGCCGTTCTATTTCTCCTTCACCGTCGACACAGCGACGGCGGGCCAGGTCAACCTTCTCGTGTCGTTCAACGGCACGCGCTACTGGGACGGCAACGGCCCGCAAGGCAATGGCGTCGTCGACGGCGGCAACGGCACCTGGGCAACCGGCACCACCAACTGGACGGATTCGACGGGCGTCGCCCAAGTCAGCTGGGCCAATACGGACGGGATCTTCGCCGGTTCAGCCGGAACGGTGACCGTCGCCGGAACGCAGGGCTTCACCAATCTCGGCTTCACGACCGCAGGTTACACCCTGACCGGCGGCAATCTGGCGATCAACGGCAGCACGCTCGATCTTGCCAATGCCGGCACGACGACGATCAACAGCGTTATCTCGGGGACCAATGGCCTGACCAAGACCGGTGGCGGCACGCTGGTTCTCGGCGGCGCCAACACCTTCACCGGCGGCTATGCCGCCAGCGTGGGCACGGGCACGACCGTCGTCGCCAGCAACACGGCGCTGGGCGCAGGTTCTGCCAGCTTCGGCGATGGCACGACGCTGAAGGCCGGCGCTGCCGGGCTGGTGCTCGCCAATGCCATCCAGACGACGGGGAATGGCATTTTCGACACCGCGGCCAATATTTTCACGCTGAACGGCCCGATCAGTGGCGCCGGCAGCCTGACCAAGGTCGGTTCGGGAACGTTGAACCTGACCAGTGCCAACATCTACACGGGTGGCATGGTGATCAACGACGGTAGTGTCGGTATCAGCGCCTCGCCCTCGCTGGGCACAGGCACGCTGACGATCAACAGCGGCACGCTGCTCGCCAACGCCAACGGCTTGTCGATTTCCAACCTCATCAACTTCGGTGGTGCCGGTGCGATCAATACGGCGGCCAATACGCTGACCATAACCAGCGTCATCGGTGGCAGCGGTCGGATCACCAAGCTCGGGACCGGAACCCTCTCGTTGACCGGTGCCAACACCTTCGCCGGTGGCTTGACGATCTCGGCCGGCACGGTGACGGGTGCCGCCAGCAACTATGGCTCGGGCGGCATCCTCAACAACGCCGCGCTGGTCTTCAACGAGGCAACCGACGGCAGCTTCGGCCAGGTGATTTCGGGAACCGGGACGGTTGCCAAGATCGGTGCAGGCACGTTGACGATCGCCTCGATCAACACGCTGACCGGGCCGACGACGGTTACCGCTGGTCGCCTGAACGTGACGGGTTCGCTTGCCGGCTCGGCGTTGACGGTCCAGACTGGTGCTTCGCTGGCAGGCTCCGGCACGGTCGGCGCGCTGACGGCACAGTCGGGCTCGGTCATCACGCCGGGATCGACCACGGGCGCGATTGCGACACTCGCGGTAAACGGCGCCTTGACGCTCGCGGCCGGCTCGACCCTCGCGATCGACATCTCGTCGGCGCTGGGCGGTGACCGGGTCTCGGCGACGGGTGCGGCTTCGATTGCCGGCAATTTGGTCGTGACTGCGGCATCGAGCCCCGGCACGACGTTCAACCAGAGCTACACGCTGGTGTCGTCGAGCGCCCGGACCGGAACCTTCGCGACGAGTACGCTGGGCAATTTTGGCGCCGCCTTCGCGCCGATCCTGGTCTATGATGCCACCTCGGTGATCCTGCGCCTCGCACCGATCTCGTTGGTATCGCAGGGTGGGTCCGCGATTAGCGGTAACGCCCTCGCCGTGGCAGCGTCGTTCGACGCAGCGGTGCAGGCTGGCTTCAATCCGCAGCCGTTCTTCGCGCTCTTTAACCAGGGTGCGAACCTGCCGACGGCGCTCAGCCAGCTTTCGGGCGAAATGCATAGCGCCGAACGCCGGGTGGCTCTCGAAGACACGCGCGTCGTTCGCGAAGCAGCATTCGATCGCCTCAACGCCGGTCTGTCGGCAATCGCGGGCAGCCAGTCGGTCACCACCGAGGACGCCGGCAAGGCGACGACCTTCTGGCTCCGCGGCGCGGGGTCGTGGGGCACGGCAAAGGCTGATGGCATCGG
>JANNJH010000092.1:0-4005 GCA_031405775.1 Sphingomonadales bacterium
AGCCCGTGAACACCCGGTAATCGCCCGGTGATCAGCCAATCGCCGCCGGCGATTTTCGCTGGGTTCAGCCCAAGCGGGCCTTGGCCGCCTTCAGCGTATTGGCCAACAGACAGGCGATGGTCATCGGGCCGACGCCGCCGGGGACGGGGGTGATCCAGCCGGCGCGAGCCGCCGCCGCTGCATATTCGACATCGCCGGTCAGCCGGGATTTGCCCGCGGAATCAACGATCCGGTTCATGCCGACATCGATGACACAGGCGCCGGGCCGAACCCATTCGCCCTTGACCAGCCCCGGCACGCCGACCGCGGCAACGAGGATTTCGGCGCGCGCGACATGCCCGGCAAGGTCGCGGGTCCGCGAATGGGCCAGCGTCACCGTCGCCGATTTCGCCGTCAGCAGCGCCGCCATCGGCTTGCCGACGATATTTGATCGCCCGATTACAAGGGCTTCCTTGCCCGACAGGTCGCCCAGCGCTTCCTCGATCATCATCAGGCAGCCCGTCGGCGTGCACGGCACCAGCGCATCGAGCCCCGTCGCCAGCCGCCCGGCATTTACCGGCGTGAAGCCATCGACATCCTTGGCCGGATCGATCGCGGCGAGGACGCGATCGGCGTCGATATGCCTCGGCAGCGGCAGCTGAACGAGGATACCGTCGACACTGTCATCGGCATTGAGCGCCGCGACAATCGCCAGCAATTCAGCCTCCGACGTCGTATCGGGCCGGCGATGCTCGGTCGAGACCATCCCGGCGGCGGCGGTTTCGCGGCCCTTGTTGCGGACATAGACGGCACTCGCCGGGTCGTCGCCGACAAGAACGACGGTCAGGCCGGGGGCACGGCGATGCACGCGCACGAATTCGGCGACTCCGGCGGCAACGGTTTCACGCAAGGCCGTGGCGCGCGCCTTGCCGTCGATGATGATCGCCGTCATTCAAACGCTTCCTAGGCTGTGGCGGGCGTGATCAGCGCCTGGCAGCGATGCAGCAACCGCACCGGATCGCCATCGACCATCACCATCTTCAACCGCAATGTTTCGCCGCCGATGACCTCGACGCTGGTTTTCGGCACGCCGAGCCATTTCGCCAGCAGTTTTTCGACGGCATCGTTGGCGTCGCCATCGACAGGCGCGGCGGCGACGCGGATCTTGAGGTGCGGCTTTGCATCGGCATCGGCGCCGATGCCTTCGACCGCGTCACGGCCGCCGCGCGGCGTAACCCGGACGCGCAGGTGGATACCGCCCGCCACCGGCGACCAGGCGTGCGGCAGCGTCAAAGCAGGCCCGTATCGAGCAGGATCGCCGGCAACCCGCGCTGCACGAGCATGATAAGCAGGATCAGCACCATCGGCGCCAGGTCGATGCCGCCCATGTCGGGCAGGATGCGGCGGATCGGCCGCAGTATCGGGTTGAAGAAGCCATCGAGCCCGACCACCACGCTGCGCACGAAGCGGTTCTGCATGTTGATGACGTTAAAGGCGATCAGCCACGACAGCACCGCCCAGATGACCAGCACCCAGATCAGCCATTGCAGCGCCATGGTGACGATACCGACAACCACGATGAGGGTGTTCATGCCTGTGCCTTGCTAACGAGGAGGGCCATCGGGAAAAACCGGAAAAGCCCCGACGCATGCCGCTCTAGCCCGCCGCGCCGCCAGCGCCAAGGCGCTTTGACACCATTGCCCGCGACAGACGGCCTGACGCGCACAATCACCGGTGGACCGCACCTGCCGCGACGCCGCATGCACGCGCCGGCGGCAAGCGGGTGCCGCGACTCGCATAATTTACGAAACCGTCATCTGGCCGAAATACAACATCGTTAACGCTTCCCTCCTCACAGGGGGAAATTTCCATGCGCCGTCATCTTCTCATAGCCACCGCTGCCGCGATGCTCGCCATCCCGGCCAATGCCGCGATCACCTTCACCGGCAGCTTCGATGTTGCCGGCGCCACCGCCGATCTTTCGGGCGAAAGCGCGGCCTTTGGCGGCAACCGGCTGAGCTTTGGGTCTGATCTTGTCTTCGACCGTTCGAGCAATCTTTTCTACGGCATCACCGATCGCGGCCCCGGCGGCGGGCTGATCAGTTTTGCGCCGCGCGTCCACGCCTTCCGCCTGCGGACCGACGCCGCCACCAAGGCTGTCACCGGCTTCGCACTGGTCGCTACCAAGGTGTTCACCGACGAGAGTGGGACCAAATTCAACGGCCTCAACCCGGCCTTGCTCAACGGCAACCCGTCGGTGCTCGGCAACAGCTTCGATCCCGAAGGCCTTGTCCACCTCGGCAACGGTCATTTCCTCGTTGCTGATGAATATGGACCGTCGATCTATGAATTCGACGCCAACGGTAAGCGCATTCGCAGCTTCACCACACCGGCCAACCTCATTCCGCGCGCCACCGTTGGCGGCGGCATCGATTATGTCGCCGGTCGCCCCGATATCAACAAGGGCCGCCAGGACAATCGCGGCTTCGAAGGGCTGACCCTGTCGATCGACGGCAGCAAGGCCTATGCCATCATGCAGGATCCGCTGGTTAACGAAGGCGCCAGCAACCAGGGCCGCAACAGCCGCAACCTGCGCATCGTCGAATTCAACGTCGCCACCGGCCTCGCCACCGCGCAATTCATCTACCAGGTCGAAAGCCTGACCGATATCAACGGCCGCATCCCGGGAACGGCGAGCGATTTCGCCAACAACGCGCAGGGCCGCTCGATCGGCGTTTCGTCGGTTACCGCGCTCGCGGACGGCAGCTTCCTGGTCATCGAACGCGACAATCGCGGCCTCGGCGTCGATGATCCGACCGGTGCCAACCAGATCGGCACCAAGCGTGTCTATCGCATCAGCCTCGATGGCGCGACCGACGTCTCGAACACCAGCCTCGCCGGATCGAACAGCCTGCCGAGCGGCGTCGTTCCGGTCGGCAAGACGCTGTGGCTCGATGTGCAATCGGCATTGCTCGCCGCCGGCGTCGTCGATCCGCTCGAAAAGCTCGAAGGCCTGTCGTTTGGTCGCAACTTCGATGGCGGCGTGTCGCTGTTCCTCGTCACCGACAATGATTTCTCGGTGACGCAGACCGGCGTCTTCGGTGCCCAGACCGACGTCTGCACCAGCGGCGATGGCGGCAGCAGCGAACAGATCGCCATCGGCGGCACCTGCACCGGTGGCCGCAGCCTGATCCCGACGCGGGTCTATGGCTTCACGATCACCGGCGCCGATGCGCAAGGCCTTGTTGCCGTCCCCGAACCCGCCAGCTGGGCGATGCTGATCGCCGGCTTCGGCCTGACCGGTGCCGCGATGCGTCGCCGCCGTTTGGCTGGCGCAACGAAGACCGCCTGATGCTGCTTCCAGCCGTTCCGGTGCTTGCCGGAACGGCTGGGTGCGCTAAAGCCCGTCCGCAGCCTTGAAGGAGACGGACGTGCAGACAATCGGAGTTATCGGCGCAGGCTTGATGGGCAATGGCATCGCCCATGTTTCGGCGCTGGCGGGCTATGACGTCATCCTTTCGGTTGGAACAAAATAGCAAATGGATGGTGGAAATGGACCACCAGGCAGATTTCATACATTCCTTCAAACCATAACCAGCCTCACCCACGCAATATTCAAATTATGTTTTGAACAATAATATTGATACCTGGGGCTTGCGACAGGATACTTCAAAAGATATATTCCGCTTTAATGCAACGGTTACAATTGTTGACCATCATACAGAATATTTTACCATGATTTTTGATGAAACTAAAATGGGCGCCGACCTTATAATGGCTTGGGATAATTTTGAAATCAGATTACCTATTGATTTTTCTATAAATTAAACATCATTCCTTAATTACTGTTATCTTCAATGCATGTGTGGAATAGCAGGGATAATACAAACCAATTCTCAGACGTTTACATTATCGCATTTAAAAAAGATGACCGATGCGCTGGCTCACCGTGGACCCGATGGTGAGGGGCATTGGCAAAATGATGCAGGAAATGTATTACTCGGTCATCGCCGTCTTTCAATAATT
>JANNJH010000093.1:0-8954 GCA_031405775.1 Sphingomonadales bacterium
CGCGAAAGCCGCGTGAAGCCGATTCTCCGCGGCAAGAGCGCAGCGATGGCAAGCGTCCGGAATTCCGTCAACGCGACCCGAGCCGCGGACGCGAAGAACGCGGCGATGCCGCGTTCGGGGTAGCCGGCGATGGTCATGACATGGCTGTGATCGGCGGTGACCAGCACCAGCGTCTCGTCAAGATCGACCGACGCCAGCACCGCCGCCACCGCGCGGCTGAACTGCTGCGCCTCGGTCAATGCCCGATACGGATTGGTGGCGTGGTGGCCATGGTCGATGCGCCCGCCCTCGATCATCAAATAATAGCCCCGATTGCCCCTGGCCTGGCTCGTCGCCTTCATCCTGGCGACGGCGAACAGCGACATTTCGGTCAGGCTGGGCTCCCTCGCCGGGTCGCGATCGGTTTCGAAGGCCATGTGATCATCGTTGAACAGGCCCAGCACCGGCCCCGGCGTCGATGCCCGCAACAGGCGGAAGTCGGCGGCGTTGCCGGCAAAATGGCCGCTGGGAAAGCGCGCCTGCCATTTCGCCACCAGGTCGACGCCATCGTCGCGCAGGCCGCCGTTCGCCAGCGGCCGGAAGCGGGCGAGGCCGCCGCCCAGCGCCAGGTCAACGCCAGCTTCAACGCCAGCTTCAACGCCAGCACGTCCGACGCCGAAATCGACGAGCTGGCTGGCAAGATCCGCGCAGCCCGAATTGCGGTCGGCGATCGGAAAGGATTTGTCGGCGCCCTCCCAGCTCCGGTTCGGCACATGGCCGAACACCGCCGCCGGCGTCGCATGGGTGATCCGCGTCGTCGTCACGATGCCGACCGCCATGCCCTGGCGCTTGGCGAATTCGGCGATGGTGCGCGGCAGCTTGTCGGGCGTCTTGCAGGCATCGGCCAACTGGTTCTGGCCGAAATTGATGACGCCGATGCGGGTCTTCACCCCGGTGTTCATGGCGCTGGCGGTGCCGGCGCTGTCGGGCACCTGGGCGTTGCTGTTATAGGTCTTGACCAGCGCGACGTGCGGCAGTTTTTCAAAGCTGAGGGCGTTTTCCTCGCCCGAACGTCGCGGCTTGCCATCGCCGGGGTTCTGGCCGTCATAGATCCGCGCCGCGGTGATGGTGGCGATGCCCATGCCGTCGCCGATCATCAGGATGACGTTGCGGGCGTGCTTTGGGCGGGCGCGCTTTGGCCGGTTGACGACCGCCATCCGCTCCGCCAGCGCGGCGCGGCCGGCGTTCCAGAAATCATCCTTGACCGGCGTATCGAGCCCAGGGGCGGCCAGCGCCGGCGCCGAAAAGCCGATCAGAATTACCGCCAACATCGTCCGCATCGTCCGCATCGTCATTCTCCGGTTCTCGTCACAGCAGCTTGATCTCGTGCAGCCGCTGCTGAAGATAGGCGTCGGCGGTGATCGGCGGAAAGGCGAGCGGCCCGCCCGGCTTCGTCTGGCTGAGCGGAATCGGCTGGCAATCGGCGAATGTCATGCCGGCGTTCCTGCCCCAAATTGTGCGGCAACAACAGCCCCGCCGCACATCCCCGGCTTGGCGGTTGGCGCCGGGGCATGACGACAGGCGTGGTAGCGGAGGAGGGATTTGAACCCCCGACCCCAGGATTATGATTCCCGTGCTCTAACCAACTGAGCTACTCCGCCCCAAGACCGGGCGTACCACGCGGAGCGCGGCGTATAGTGCGGGTCACCCGCCGGGGTCAACCACCGATGCTTGGCGCGACGCATTATGACGACTGAAAATGCCGCGATGGCGGCCAGGGGATCGGCGCGGTCAAGGCCGTGCTGCCGGCGGCGGAGCTTGTTGCGAGGCTGCTGCGTGAATATATGGCTGCGAGGGCGCGGCTGATGGGCACCCCGTCGGTAGCGATCGCAGCGGAGTGAAAGCAATGATCGGCAATATGGAACTCGGACTGCGCGGCAAGCTTGCTTGGCTGGCCGGAGCCATTATGACCGGCCTCGCCAGCCAATATTGCATCAACCATGGGATCTGCGCGGCGCCGTTCTGAGTCCGGCGGAACGACGGCTTCTCTGGGGGGTTGATCTATCATCGCCACTTCGGATGAAAGGCCCCCCTGTCATGGAACTTGCCATCGCTGTCGACACGCTGTGCCGGATCATCCAGCGCGCCCGCGAATATGAAGTGCTGATCCCCGATACCGATCCCGATGAAGGTTCGGATGCCGTCGACGACGGGGCGCGCGATGCGATCGAGGACGGCCTTGATGACGAGGGCGGCAGCAACCCCGCCGAAGCCGAATTGCGCGCCATCGTCGATGATCTGGCCGAGGACGAGCAAGCCGAAGTCATCGCGCTCGCCTTGGTCGGACGCGGGACGTTCGACGCCAGCGAATGGTCCGATGCGATCGACGCCGCGACCGAGGAAATCGACGCCGCCGCCGACTGGATGCTCGGCCAGCCGACGCTGAGCACCGATCTCGAAGCCGGGCTGGCGGCGTTCGATCTCAGCTGCGACGGGGTCGGGACGCTGGTCTGAAGTTTAGCGCCTGACCACGCGTTCGGCGTTGTTCTCGGTCGGTGCGGCGCGGCTCTTGACCCCCAGCGAGATCAGCAGCGACGACGACACGAAGATCGAAGAATATGTCCCGACGACGATGCCGAGCATCATCGCCGCGGTGAAGCCAAAGATCACGTCCGGCCCGAGCAACAACAACGATGCCAGCGCCGCCAGCAGCGTCACCGACGTCATCACCGTGCGCGGCAACGTCTCGTTGACCGACAGATCGATGATCGGCCCGATATCCATCGTTCGGTATTTGCGCAGGTTCTCGCGGATACGATCGTCGATGACGACCTTGTCATTGAGCGAATAACCAATGATCGTCAGGATGGCGGCAACGACGTTCAAATCAAATTCGAGCTGCGTCAGCGCAAAAAAGCCCAACGTCACGATGACGTCATGAACCAGCGCCACCACCGTCGAAATGCCGAAATACCATTCGAAGCGGAACCAGGTGAACAGTGCCACCGCCGCCATCGACAGCAGCACCGCATAGATTCCGCTGGTTATCAGCTCGCCCGAGACCTTGCCCGAGACTGATTCGACCCGGCGGAAATTGACGTCGCCATAATTGCTTTTCAGCCCGGTTTGGACCTTGGCGACGATCTTCTGCACCGCCGCCTGGTCGCCTTCGGGCAATGGCAAGCGGATCAGGATGTTGCTGGGGTTGCCGAACTCCTGCAACGCCGAGGTGCCGACGCCGAGGCTGTCGACCTTGGTGCGCAGCGCGTCGAGCGGCGGCGGCGCCTTGAATTCGACTTCCATGGTCAGGCCGCCGACGAAATCGACGCCAAGGTTGAGGCTGCGAGTCGCCAGCAGGGCAAGGGAGCCAAGGGTGAGCAGCAAGGTCAGCGCGAAGGCAATGTAGCGGAGGCGGACAAAGCCGATGTTGGTGTTGTCGGGAACGATCTTCAACGGCATGGCGGTTCCCTAGATGCTCAACGCCGCCGGCCGGGCCTTGGCCAGCCAGCGCGATACCATCAGTCGCACCACGGTCACGGCGGTGAACACCGATGTCGCGATCCCGATCGACAGCACCACGGCAAAGCCCTTGATCGGCCCCGAGCCGAAGATGAACATGATGATGGCGACGATGATGTTGAGGCTGTTGGCGTCCCAGATCGTCCGCGTCGCGTCGCGAAAGCCGACTTCGACCGACGCAACGACGCCGCGCCCCTTGCGCTGTTCCTCGCGGATGCGCTCGTTGATGAGGACGTTGGCATCGACCGCGGCGCCGATGGTCAGCACCAGCCCGGCGATGCCCGGCAGGCTCAGCGTGAAGCCGGCCATCGACATGATGCCGAGGATGAGGAGGACGTTGATGATCAGCGCGATCACGGAATAGACGCCGAAGCGGCCATAGGTGGCGATCATCAGCACCGACACCGCGAGCACGGCGAAGATCGCCGCGATGGTGCCGGCGCGGATCGAATCCGCCCCAAGGTCGGGTCCGACGGTGCGTTCCTCGACGACCTTCAACTCGACCGGAAGCTTGCCCGAACGCAGCAGGATGGCGAGTTCGTTGGCGCTTTCGACCGTGTAGCTGCCCGAGATGATCCCCGACCCGCCAAGGATCGGTTCGTTGATGTTCGGCGCCGAAATCACCTTGCCGTCGAGGATGATGGCGAAAGGCTTGCCGACATTTTCCTGCGTCGCCTGGGCGAACCTGCGGCCGCCGGTCGAATCGAACCGGAAGCTGACCGCCGGCGAGCCGTTCTGGTCGGTCGAGACCTGCGAATCGACGAGCTGGTCGCCGGTAATGATGGCGCGGCGCTTGACGACGACGGGTCCGCCTTCGAGGCTGGGCAGTATCTGGCTGCCGGGAGGCGCGCGGCCCTGCGCGACTTCGGCGGGATCGCCGGCGATATCCACCAGCTTGAATTCAAGCTTGGCGGTCTTGCCGAGCAGCGCCTTCAGCGCCGCGGGGTCCTGGAGCCCCGGCACCTGGACGACGATGCGGTTGCTGCCTTGGCGGACGATGGTCGGTTCGCGGGTGCCGAGTTCATCGATGCGCTTGCGGATGACTTCGACCGCCTGCGCCATGGCATTGTCGATCGACGCGGTGATGCCGGCATCGGTTTCGGTCATCACGATGGTGTTGCCGTCGACGACATTGACTTCGACATCGCGGGCACCCGATAGCCCGGACAGCGGCCGCGTCACTTGGCGCAGCGCCTCGACCGCGACACCGAGCCGCGTCGGATCGGTGACGATCAGGCTCAATCGGCCATTGGCGGTCGACAGGTCGGTGAACCGCACCGCGCCGCCGTCGGTCTGGCGCAATTCGCTGCGCACCGTTTCCTCAAGGCTTTCGAGCTTGGTCTTGCGGACGTCTTCGGTCGTCGCTTCGAGCATCAGGTGCGAACCGCCGCGCAGATCGAGCCCGAGGCTGAGCTGCTTGTTGGGCAGGAACGACGGGATGCTCGCGGCCTGGCGTTCGGACACGAAGTTCGGCGCGGCGAACAGGAAGCCGATCGCGATGGTTCCGATGATCGCCCAGATCTTCCATTTCGGAAAGTCGAGCAACGTCAGGCTTTCGTGTCGTTGGCGGCGGTCGGCTCCATGCGGTTGCGCACGTCCGACAAGGTGCCCTTGAGCACGCGCAGCTTGACGCCAGTGGCGACTTCGACTTCGATTTCGCCGTCGATGACCCGCGAAACCTTGCCGATGATGCCGCCGCCGGTGACGACTTCGTCGCCCTTTTTGACGGCATCGATCATGGCGCGGTGCGCCTTGGCGCGCCGCTGCTGCGGCCGGATCATCAGGAAATAGAAGATCGCGAAAACGGCGATATACGGCGCGAAGGCGAGCAGGCCGACGGTGCCGCCGCCTGTGCCGGTACCAGCCGCCTGGGCAAAGGCCGGGGATGCGAACATTGGAAAGGGCTTTCTCAGGTCCGGATTGGACAAGCTGCGCGCTCTAGCTTGTCGCAGGCAAGGGCGCAACGGGTCGCGGGCTTTTCGGGCATTTGGCTCGGACTGATGCAATGCGCCGACTCTATCGCTAAGGGTGGCGCCCATGACCAATGATCCCCTGCTCCGCATCGCCGCCGCGCTCGAACGCCTGTCGCCGCCGCCGGCCGCCGCCGATCCGGCTTTTGGCCACTGGTTCGTCTGGAGCGCGCGCGGCCTTGGCGCCGTGCCGCCGCCGCGCGGCAACGCGCTGTCGCTTTATGCCGGGGTCGATGCGCAAAAGGCGACGCTGTTCGAAAATGCCCGGCGCCATGCCGCGGCGCTGCCGGCGCATGACGTGCTTTTGTGGGGCGCACGCGGCATGGGCAAAAGCTCGCTGGTCCGCGCCGTCCATGGCGCGCTGGTCGCCGATGGCCATGACATCGCCCTCGTCCAGGTGGCCCAGCCCGATCTCGCCAGCCTGCCGCTGCTGTTCGCCGGCCTTGCCGCGACGCAGCGCCGCTTCACCATCTTCCTCGACGATCTTTCGCTCGATGGCGATGCCAGCGCCAATGGCGGCCAGGTCCACGCCCTGCGCTCGCTGCTCGATGGCGGCGTCATGGCGCGGCCCGACCATCTGCGGCTGGCGGTGACGTCCAACCGCCGCAACCTCGTGCCGCGCAGCATGAGCGAGGCCGATACCGATGCCGTCAACCCGCGCGATGTCACCGACGACCGGCTGGCGCTGGCGGATCGCTTCGGGCTGCGGCTGGGCTTTCATGCCTGCGACCAGCCGACATATCTGGCGATTTGCGCGAATTATGCGCAGGCATTCGAATTGCCCTTCGAGCCGCAGGCGGCGCTGACCTGGGCCGCCGGTCGCGGCGCGCGCTCGGGCCGCGTGGCATGGCAGTTCACCGTTGAAACCGCGGGGGCGTCCGGCGTCCGGATCTGAACGGCGCGATCGCCCCGAAAGGGCAGCGCCGAGATCATTGGCACACGGCGCCATGACAGGTTGCCGCCTGCCCCCCTGCCCCGCTATGACGGGCCGATGCTCCCGGTGAAGGCCCTTTGATGACGTATGCCCGCTACGCCTGGCGCTTTCTTGTCGGCGTCAAGGATTTGCTTGTCCTGTTGTTGCTGCTGCTGTTCTTCGTCGCCCTGTGGTCGGTGCTCAACGGCCGCGCAGCGCTGACGGTTCCCGATGGCGGCGCGCTTGTCCTCAACCTCGATGGCGGCATCGTCGACCAGGGCGCTGAACGGACGCCGTTGCAGTTCGTCAGCGGCCGCGATATCGGCAGCGAGACCCAGGCCCGCGACATCATCCGCGCCATCGATGCCGCCGCCACCGACAGCCGAATCAAGGCCATCGTCCTCGATCTCGACACCTTCGTCGGATCGGGCGAAGCCAATCTCCAGTCGATCGGATCGGCGCTCCAGCGGTTTCGCCGGACCGGCAAGCCGATCAACGCCTATGCCACCGCCTATACCGACGACGGCTATTATCTCGCGGCGCAAGCCGACAAGATCTGGCTCAATCCGCTCGGCGGCGTGCTGCTGACCGGCCCCGGCGGCAGCAACCTGTATTTCAAGAACGCCCTCGAAAAGCTTGATATCGATATCAACGTCTTCAAGGTCGGCACCTACAAGGCCGCCGTCGAACCCTTTACCCGCGCCCAATCCTCGCCCGAAGCCAAGGCCGCCAACCAGATGCTGGTCGACAGCCTGTGGAAGACCTTTGTCGCCGATGTCGAAGCCGTGCGCCCGGATGTCGACATCAACGCCTTTATCGCGCAGTTGCCGCAACGCCTCGGTGGCTCGGGCGGCGACCAGGCCCGTGCCGCGCTCGACGCCAAGCTCGTCGACGCCATCGCCACGCGCAGCGACTTCGATGCCGCGATCGTCGACATCGTCGGCAAGGGCGAACAAAAATCCTTTGGCACCTTCATGGGCTTGAGCCTCGATCGCTATCTCGCCGCGACGACCTCGCTGATGCCCAAAAGCGGCCCCGCGATCGGCGTCGTCTATGTCACCGGCAACATCGTCGACGGCGAAGCGCCGCGCGGCACCGCCGGCGGCACCACCATCGCCCGCGCCATCGCCAAGGCGATGTCCGACAATAACGACATCAAGGCGCTTGTCGTCCGCGTCGATTCGGGCGGCGGCTCGGTGCTGGCGTCGGAGGAAATCCGCCAGGCGCTGGTCGATGCGAAAAAGACCGGCCTGCCGATCGTCGCTTCGTTCGGCCCGGTCGCGGCGTCGGGCGGTTACTGGCTGGCCACCGCCGCCGACGAGATCATCGCCCAGCCGTCGACGATCACCGGCTCGATCGGCGTGTTCGCCATCATCCCCAGCTTCAACCGCAGCCTTGCCGCGCTCGGCATCGGCACCGACGGGGTGAAATCCACGCCCTATTCGGGCGAGCCCGATATCCTGCGCGGCCTGTCGCCGGAGACCAAGATCATCCTGCAAAGCTCGGTCGAGGATATCTACCGGCGCTTCACCGGCCTTGTCGCCGCTTCGCGCAAATTGCCTATCGCCGAAGTCGATCGCATCGGCCAGGGCCGCGTCTGGGCCGGCGACATGGCATTGCAGCTGAAGCTTGTCGACGGCCTGGGCGGGCTCGATGCCGCCGTCGCCGTCGCCGCCCGCCGCGCCGGGTTGAAGGGCAATTTCCGCACCGTCGACATCGAGCGCCCGGAATCGCCGATCGTGGCGCTGCTCAACAGCGTCATCGGCACCGGCGACGAACAGGAACACGTCTCCCGCGATCCCTTCGCCAAGCTGACCGCGGCGTCGCGAATGCAGCTTTTCGCCGCCGTCGGCGACCTCCAGGCGATGGCCAACGGCCCGACGATGCAGGCGGCGTGCATGGAATGCGGCGGCCTTGGTTCACCGCGCACCGCCGCCGCCAGGGCTGGCGGCGACTGGCTGGCCCGCCTCGCGATGCTGGTGAAATGAGGGAGGCAGCATGATGGCCAACGGACTTCCGGAATTGCTGCTCGGGCGGCTCAACCATGTCGGGATCGCCTGTGTTTCCATCGATGCGACGGTGGCGATGTATGAACGATTGTTCGGCGCGACAGTTTCCAAGCCGGCGTTCGACCTGCCGGCGCAGGGCGTGCGCGTGGCGTTCATCGATGTCGCCAACAGCCAGCTCGAACTGATCGAGCCGCTGGGTGCGGACTCACCGATCCACGGATTCCTGAAGAAGAACCCCAATGGTGGGCAGCATCATGTCTGCTTCGAAGTCGCCGACATCATCGCGGCGCGCGATGCGATGCGGGCGCGCGGGGCAACCGTGCTGGGCACCGGCGAGCCGCGCATCGGCGCGCATGGGGTGCCGGTGATCTTTGTTCACCCGCGCGATACGGCGGGGGTTTTGATCGAGCTTATGGCGACGCCCCAAGGGCATTGAGGACGTAAGGCGCGGGCAACGCCCGCGGCGCCGGACGGGCGCGGGGGGGGTTCCCCCCCCCCCCCCCCCTGAGTGATTGGCCCCCCCGACCCCAAACACCCCCCCCCGCGCCCAACCACCCGCCCCCC
>JANNJH010000094.1:0-7661 GCA_031405775.1 Sphingomonadales bacterium
TTCGCGCTGGGCAATTGCGCGCAATCGGTGCTGACCAGCACCATCAAGATCCGCCAGGCCGGGTTTCACGATTGCATCGACACGGCGCAAAGCGTCATCGGCTGGCTGCATCGCTGGCGCACCGAGCGACTGCTGCCGGCGCTTTAGCAGGGCACCAACGTCCCCATGTCGACCAGCCCGGCGACACGGCCGTAGCGCGGGTGCTGGCCTTCGACGAAGCGCAACACGTGATGCAGGATGCGGCGTTCGCCGACGCGCAGGTCGAGCGACGGATACCAGTGCGGCGTGTAATGATGGTGGCCGATTTCCTTGGTGATCGTCAGTTCCTCGTCGCGGATGCGCAGCCCGACCGCCAAGCCGTCGGCGGCGCGGCGCACGCCGATTTCGGCCGGATCGGACGTCGACCAGGCGCCATCGGGGGTGCTGACAAAGGCGAATTTCGTATCGGGCTCGTTGCCGATCGGCGTTTGGCTGCCGTGAACGAGATTGGCGGCGAAACTGACGCGCAGGTCCTGGCTGACCAGCACCACCGAATTGACCGAGCCGACGCCGCCCATCGGCCGTGGCCCGAACGAACGGTCGCGCAAGCCCACACCATTGAACGCGATGCCGCCGATTTGCCCGGTTGTGCGCGCCCCGGCTTCCTGATGCCCGAGCGAAAAATCCTTGAAGGTCAGCAACCGACCGAAATCGACGGGCTCGTGCCCCGAGATCGAGGTCAATTCGAGCGACTTGGCTTTCGACGTCACAAGGTAGCTGTTCCAGCCATCGAGTTCGACGTCCATCAGCGCGGAATGAAACGGATCGCCGGGGGCGGTATAGGCATAGTCGCACGATGTCTTGCCGTTGCTGATCACCATCAGCAGGTGGCGCGCGATGCCGGTCGAACCATTGTGCAGCACCTGCGCCCAGAACGCCTGGCCGCTGTCGGGATCGACGGTGGCGACGCCCCAAGTGTCGGAATAGACCGGGTTGTCGCTCTGGAATGGTCGCTCGGCGCCGCCTTCGTGCGGGCTGAACTGTGCGGACTTTTGATCGGCGGACATCTTGATCTCCCGGCGTTGCCCGCCATCAAGGTGACAGACGACCGCGCATTGGACCTACCCGGCGAAAGGACAAAGCATAGCATGGTTGGGCGGTAATGGCCGCCGCAACGATGAATAGGAGACCGGGCATGATGGCGACGAGCACGCAAACGGCGCGGTCCTGAATGGGCATCGCGCACCCGACGACGGCGCAAGGCCTGACGCCGGACTATATCACCGGGCTCCTGCAGGAGCGTTTCAAAGGCGTGCGTGCCCTAAGCGTCAGCGTCTGCGATGCCAAGACCTATGGCGAACAGATGGTGTCGACCGCTGGCCGCGCCACCATCGACGTCGGCTATGCCGGCGCAGTGCCAACCGACTTGCCGACGCGCTTTGTCATCAAGCTGGCGCGCGGTGTCGACACGATCATGGCGCCATTCTACGCCAATGAAGTCGCCTTTTATCAGCGGATACGACCCGAGCTGAGCCTTGAGGCGCCGCGCTGTTTCGGCGGCGGCTTCGATGCCGCATCCTCAAGCTTTGCGCTGCTGCTCGAAGACCTGTCGCTGCGCGGCGCAAGCTTTCCCAACGTCACCCAGCAAACGACGATCGATCAAGCCCGGGCGCTGCTCGATTGCCTCGCGACGCTGCACGCCGGCTTCTGGCAAAGCCCGCGCTTTGGCGGCGACCTGGCATGGCTCGAAACCCACATCAGCGGCGGCGTCGCCGATATGATGAACGGGCTGGCGCCGACCTATATCCAGCACGAGATCGACACCGAAAATTTCAAGCGCGAACTGGTCCAGCGGCTGCGCACGACCGGGGCCGAACTCCTCGCCGGCGTGCAGGCGGTACAAAAGCACCAGGCGACGTTGCCGCAAACTTTGCTCCACGGCGACACCCATCTCGGCAACACCTATCGGCTGCCCGATGGCCGCGCCGGGCTGCTCGACTGGCAGTTGATGGTGCGCGGCCACGCCATGCACGATGTCAGCTATTTCATCACGACGGCGCTTTCGATCGCCGACCGCCGCGCCCATGAACGCGACCTGCTCGGCTATTACCTCGACAGGCTGGCCAGCGAAGGCGTGGCATCGCCGCCGCGCTTCGACGACGCCTGGACAGAGTATCGCCGGGCCTTGGTCTGGGGTGTCTATATCGGCTGGCTGACGACGCCGGTGGTGAATTACGGCTGGGAAATCAACGTCCTCAATCATCTGCGGCTGACGACGGCCTTCGAGGATCACGACACCGCGAGTCTGGTGCGCGGGCTGGTGGCTGGATGATCGAAGCCCGCAGCTTTTGCCGGATCTGCACCGGCCATTGCGGGCTGATCGTCTCGATCGACGCCGCCGGCGCGCCCGTTGCGGCGCGCGGCGACCGCGACGACCCGCACAGCATCGGCTATATCTGCTCCAAGGGCGCCACCAGCCCGCAGGCCCACACCGACGCCAGCCGCATTCTCCACCCGCTCAAGCGCCAGCCCGACGGCAGTTTTCAGCCCATCGACCTTGAACAGGCGCTCGACGAGATCGCGGCGAAACTCAAGTTCATCCTCGCCAGCGACGGGCCTGACGCCATCGCCGGCTTTCGCGGCACCGGCGGGTTTTTCACCACCGCCGGGCTGGCGATGCTGCCGGCGTGGCTGGCGGCGCTGGGATCGAACAAGCTTTATACGACGCTGACCATCGACCAGTCGGCAAAGGTCGTCGCCGCCTATCGCCTCGGCATCTGGCCGCCGGGCAAGCAAGGTTTTCAGTCGAGCGATGTCGCGCTGGTCATCGGCGGCAACCCGGTGGTGTCGATGGCGCAGCTCGACACGCGCAACCCGCCCAAGCGCATGAAGGCGGCAAAGAAGCGCGGCCTCAAGCTGATCGTCATCGACCCGCGGCGCACCGAAACCGCGCAATTTGCCGACCTGTTCGTCCAGCCGCTGCCCGGCCATGATGCCGCGATCGTCGCGGCGCTGATCCGCATCATCCTCGATCGCGGCTGGCACGACGCCGAATTTTGCGCTGCCCATGTCGGCGATCTCGCCAGCCTGCGCCAGGCCGTCGACGCCTTTGACGCCGACAGCGTCGCGGCGCGCGCCGACATTGCCGCCGGCCAGCTGGAGGCCGTCGCCGAATTGTTCGCCCAAGCATCGACGCGCGGCGTCGCCGGCACCGGCACCGGCACCGACATGGGGCCGCACTCCAACCTCGCCGAACACCTTGTCGAGTGCCTCAATATCATCTGCGGTCGCCTGGTCCGCGCCGGCGAAGCCATCGCCAATCCCGGCCTGCTGATGGGCCGCGGTCCAAAGCTTGCGCAGGTGGTCAACCTGGCGCGCCCCTGGGAGCACGGCGCACGCTCGCGCATCGGCGACTATGGCCTGATCGGCGGCGAGATGGTGACGGGAATGCTCGCCGACGACATATTGCGCCCCGGCCCTGGCCGCGTCCGCGTGCTGCTCAACCATGGCGGCAACCCGGCGAGTTCGGTTCCCGACCAGCGCAAGATCGTCGATGCCTTGCGCGACCTCGACCTGCTGGTCAGCATCGAGCCGGTGATGTCGGAAACCGCCCGCCTCTCGCACTATATCCTGCCGCCGAAATTGCAGTTCGAACGCCCCGACCTGCCGATATATTTGTTCGAGAGCGGCATCTTTCCAACGCCCTACACCCGTTACACCGATGCCGTCGCCGCGCCGCCCGCCGGTTCGGACGTTTGCGACGAATGGCGGGTGATGTGGGCGTTGGCGGCGCGGATGGGGCTGCCGATCGAATATCTCGGAACGATGCTCGACATGGCGACGCCGCCGAGCGAAGCGCAATTGCTCGAACTGACGCTCGGGCAAGCGCCGGTGTCGCTGGGTGAGGTCAAGCGCCACCCCCACGGCTATTTCCATGCCGAGGTGCAATGCGCGCTGCCCGCCGACCCGGCGACCGCCGGGCGTTTCACGCTGGTGCCGGGTGATGTGGCGCGCGAATTCGCCGCGCTGCGATCCGAACTCGCGGCCCCGGCCGACACGGCGTTCGCGTTTCGCCTGTCGAGCCGCCGCAGCCGCCACCGCATGAATTCGATGGGGGCGACGGTGCCCGGCTTGCGACGCCTGCTGCCGCACAATGTCGCCAACATGAATCCCGCCGACATGGCCGCCGGCACCATCGCTGCGGGCGACTGGATCGAGATCCGTTCGGCCCATGGCGCCATCGACCTGCTGGCCGAGGCCGACCCAACGCTGCGGCGCGGCGTCGTTTCGGTCCACCATGGCTTTGGCGGGCTTCCCGATGATGATATCGCCGGCGCCGGGGCCTCGCCCAACCTGCTGATCAGCACCGATAGCGACCTCCAGACCATCAACGCCATGCCGCGCATGACGGCAATTCCGGTCAACATCCGCCCGAGCAAAGGCCCCCGACCATGACCAACGCCGCCGGCATCCACCAAGATTTTTCGGCCATAAGCGACATGTTCGGCAGCGATCTCGAGGATGTCCATGCGCTGTATCGCGAGCTGCGCCAGACCCAGCCGGTGATGGCCGGCGACATGCTCGCAACATTCAACGTGCCGTCACAGGCGGATTATTCCAACCTCGGGCGGCCGGTGTTCACGCTGTTCAAATATGCCGATGTGATGGCGGTGCTGCGCGACCCCAAGACCTTCAGCAGCGAGTTGCTCAACGAAGGGCTGGGGCAGTTCCTCGGCGGCTTCATGCTCACCGCGATGGACGATGATCGCCACAAGCTGGCGCGCAACCTGCTGGCCCCGGCGTTCAACACCGCCGCTGTTGCCGGCTGGCGCGAGGCGATGGAACCGGCCGTGCGCGCCGCGATCGCCCGCATCGCCCCGGCCAGGCGCGGCGAGCTGGTCGCCGATCTGCTGCTGCCGCTGCCGGTGCGATTGATCTATGAAATCATGGGCTTCCCGCACGACGAAGCGCGGATGCAGTTATTCGCCGGACGCGCCATGCGGATCCTTGTCGGCCCGCAGCGCGATCCCGAAAAGATGCGGGTCAGCGTCGAAGCGGCGTTCAAGGCCGCGGCCGAGCTGTACGACGACACCATCGCCATCGTCCGCCAGCGCCGCGCCGCCGGATCGCAAGGCGCTGACCTCATCGGTTTCCTGCTCCGCGCCAGCTACGAAGGCCGCATCCTCGACGATGCCGAAATCACCGAATTTATCCGCCAGCTGCTCCCCGCCGCCGCCGAAACCACGACACGGTCGTTCGGCAGCATGCTCGTGGCGCTGTTGCGCGATCCGGTGCTATTGGCGCGGGTGCGCGCCGATCGCGCGTTGATTCCAAAGGTCATCAACGAGGGCATGCGCTGGGAAACCGCGTCACAGTTCCTTGCCCGCCTGTGCGTCCGCGATGTCGAATTTCGCGGCGTCAAGATCGCGGCCGGTACGGCGCTGTCGCTGGCCAGCGGTTCGGCCAACCGCGACGAGGAGGTGTTCGAGAATCCCGATGTCTTCGATATCGATCGGCCGATGCGCGCCAACGCCGGTTTCGGTTTCGGGCCGCACATGTGCCTGGGGATGCAGGTCGCCAAGGCCGAGATGGAGACGATGCTCGGATGTTTGCTCGACGGGCTGCCGAACCTGCGGCTCGACCCCGATGCGCCGGCGCCCCGGATCGTCGGCGCGCAATTGCGTGGCCCGCGCGCGATCAACGTGCTGTGGGACTGACGGCAAGCGGCGGCGGGGTTCGCCGCCGCTTCAACCGATCAGCCGAGCTTGCCGGCTGCGGCCTTGGTCAGGCTGGTCACCAGGGCGCTATCGGTGCCCGAAATCGTCGCAATCGGGATACGGACCATGCGGCCATCGACAATCACGTTTACCGACACCGGTGCGCCATCCTTGACGACGACGCGGTCGACGCGGCCAAGAACCCGGCCATCCGACGATTTCACGATGGCGCCGATCTTGGGAACAAAAGCCGCGACAACGGGGGCAGCGGCAGGCGCCGTCTGCGCGGCGGCAGCCGTAGCAAGAGCCAGCGCGAACACGGCGATGGAGCAGTTCAGTACACGACGCATCATTCGATCCTTTACGCTTTCAAAGTCCGTGTTGCAGTGCAGCATCACGCCGCCGATTGCAAGCGTAATGCGACCGCGCGGCAACCGGACATAATGGGCGCGGGGTGCCACGTTCCGGCTCCAAGGGAGACCATCGCATGACGATAGATACGAGCGCGTTCAACGCCATGGACCACAAGGTTCACGACTGGCTTGCCGCCAATCTGGGTCCGGTCATCGCCTTCGAGCGCCAGCCGCGCTGGCGGCCGGGTTGGGACGTCGTCGTCGAGCGCGACGGCGCGCCGCTGGGGCTTTATGTCCGCGGACCGCGCGGCGACAGCTATGTCTCGCCGGTCGACATGCACCAGGAAGCGCAAATCCACCGCGCCTTCGAACGCCACGGCATCCCGGCGCCGCGATTGCTCGGCATGATCGACGATCCGCTGGCGATGGTGTTGGAACGCTTGGCCGGCCGGATCAACAGCGCGACGATTGCGGACCCTTTGCAGCGGCAGCGCATCCGCGAGGACTTCATCGCCATCATCGCGCGCCAGCACCAATTGCCGCCCGAAGCCTTTGCCGCCGTCGGCCTGACGGTGCCGCAAACCGCCGAGGAGATCGCGCTCGGGCTTTATGCGCCCGCCGAAGCGATTTTTCGCGCCAATATCGGGCGTCCGTTTCCGTTGATGCGCTTCATTGGCGGCTGGCTGCGCCGCAATGTGCCATTCGATCGCACCCGCGCCGCCTTCATCAACCCCGATGCCGGGCAGTTCCTGTTCGACGACACCCATGTCACCGGGCTGATCGATTTCGAAGTGTCGAGCTTTGGCGATCCGGCGGCCGAACTGGCGGGGCTGCGGCTGCGCAATGCCGCCGAACCGCTTGGCGACATCGGCGCGCTGATCGACCATTATGAGCTGCTGACGGGCGACAAGATCAGCAAGCAGCTGATCGAATATCATTCGGCCGGCTTTTGCGGCGTCAACGGCTTTCTGTTGTGGCCGCTGGCGTTCAACTGTTCGCCCGAACAGGATTATGTCGCCTATATGCACTATGCCGTGTGGGCGTCGCGCGCCTCGATCAAGGCCATCGCCGAGCATAGCGGCGTCGTTCTCGCCGAACCGGCTGAACCCGAATTGCGGCCGCTGGGCTTTTCCGAGGCGGCGCGGCACCTTGTCCGCCACATCGGCGCGATGCGCGGCGGCACGCCGGTCGATGATTATGCGCGTGATGCCGGCGCGGCGCTGGCGCTGTATCTCCAGCACTGGAATGATTTCGGCCCCGATGTCGTCGCCGCCAACCTTGCGGACGCATCGGCGCTTGTCGGCCGGCCGTTGACCGATTGGGACGAAGCCCAGGCGGCGGTCGAGGCCTTTGTCGCCGCGGCCGGGCCGCAAGATGACGCGCGGCTGGTCCAGCATTTCCACAACTGGCTGCGGCGACAGGATTTCCTGTTGCGCGATTGCGGCCAGGCGTCCTTCCTCGTCGGCGGCGAACTGCAACCGATCGCGGCGCGCTGATGGCGCCCCGCCCGCGAAAGCGCCTCCGGCGGCTGGGGCCTTGGCCCCAGACCCCCGATGATAACGGTCCCGAAATCAGGCCGGCGCGCTTTTGAAAGGGGTTTGGGGCCTGTGGC
>JANNJH010000095.1:0-2623 GCA_031405775.1 Sphingomonadales bacterium
CCAGCACCGCATCGACGTCGCAGGTGTAATCGACATCTTCGGCGATCACCGGGGTCGCCCCGACACGCCGCGCCGCGATATCATAAACGGCAAAGCCATGGCGCACATACAGAATTTCGTCGCCCGGCCCGGCAAAGGCGCCGGCGACAAGATGGATCAGCTCGTCCGATCCGGTGCCGCAGATGATGCGTTCGGCCTCGATGCCATGCGCCGCCGCCAGCGCCGCACGCAGCGCTGTCGAGGCCGGATCGGGGTAATGATGGCTGTTGCCCAGCACCGCGGTCATCGCCGCGACGGCCTTGGGCGACGGTCCGAACGGATTCTCGTTCGATGAAAGCTTGGCGACGATTGGCCGCGCATCGAGCGTGGCAACGCCCGGCACATAGGCGTGGATGCCTTTAATCCAGGGTTTCATGGTGGGGGCGGGGGATTTGCTCATCGCAGGAGCGTTTAGGCGAGATGCCGCCCAGGGGAAAGAGCGCGACCGCCGCGACCGCGACATCGGCGGGCGGGGGTTCGCTGCCGCGCCCTCGTGACAACCGCGAATTTACCCCGTAACCCCAGCGCATGACTGCCCGCGCTGCCACCAGCATCGATAGCCGCTTTGGCCTTGGCCGGCGCGCGCGCCTGCCCGGGCCGTTCGCGCTGGCCAGCGGCCAAAGCCTGTCGGCGCTCGATATCGCCTATGAAACCTATGGCGAGCTTGCACCCGGCGGCGGCAACGCCATCCTGATCTGCCACGCGCTGACCGGCGACCAGCATGTCGCCAGCCTGCACCCGCGCACCGGCAAGCCCGGCTGGTGGACGCGGCTGGTCGGCGAGGGCAAGCCGATCGACCCGGCTCGGCACTTCATCATCTGCGCCAATGTGCTGGGCGGCTGCGGCGGTTCCAGCGGGCCGGGCAGCATCGACCCTGCCAGCGGAAAACGTTTTTCCATGGCGTTTCCGGTGATCACCATCCGCGACATGGTCAACGCCCAGGCCGCGCTGCTCGATCACCTCGGTGTCGGCACGCTGGCAGCTGTCATCGGCGGATCGATGGGCGGCATGCAGGCGCTCGACTGGGCCGTGGCGCATCCGGATCGCGTTCGTTCGGTCGTCGCCATCGCCAGCGCCGCGCGTCATTCGGCGCAAAATATCGCCTTCCACGAAGTCGGTCGCCAGGCAATCATGGCCGATCCGAACTGGGCCGGCGGCGATTACCCGGCGGACAAGCCGCCCGCCGCCGGTCTCGCCGTGGCGCGGATGGCGGCGCACATCACCTATTTGTCGGAGGAAGGCCTGACCGAGCGTTTCGGCCGCCGCCTCCAGGACCGCGAGGCGCTGGGTTTCGGCTTCGATGCCGAATTTCAGGTCGAAAGCTATTTGCGCCATCAAGGGCTGGCGTTCGTCGAGCGCTTCGATGCCAATTCCTATCTCTATATCACCCGCGCCATGGATTATTTCGACCTGGCGGCGCCGCACGACGGCGCGCTGGCAAAGGCCTTTGTTGGCACCAGAACGCGCTTCGCACTGGTGAGCTTCACCAGCGACTGGCTGTATCCGACCGCCGAATCGCGCCGCATCGTCCGTGCCCTGAACGCCGCCGGCGCCGCGGTCAGCTTTGTCGAGCTCGAAAGCCCGCATGGCCATGATGCCTTCCTGCTCGATGCGCCCGAGATGAACCGGGTGGTCGATGGTTTCCTGAGGGCAGGGGCATGACCCCCAGCCGCGTCGAACGACCCCCTCTCCCGCCTGCGGGAGAGGCGACTCGCGCGCCAGCGCGGCGGGTGAGGGTGTGCCGGCCTGCTCAGAAAGAGACACCCTCACCCGGGCCGGCTTCGCCGTCTCTCGCCTCTCCCGCAGAGCCGGAGGCGACCTTCGTCGCTGGCGGGAGAGGAAAGCAGCGCGCCGCATGAGCCTGCGTCCCGATCTCGCCGCCATCGCCGATGCGGTGCCGTCTGGCGCCCGTGTCCTCGATATCGGCTGTGGTGACGGCGCGCTGCTCGCCCATCTGCGCGATACCAAGGGCGTCGATGCGCGCGGTATCGACGTGTCCGCCGCCAATGTCGCCAGTGCCGTCGCGCGCGGGCTTTCGGTGGTGCAGGGCGATGCCGATGCCGATCTGGTGGACTATCCCGACGATGCCTTCGACATGGCGATCCTGTCGGACACGCTGCAGGCAATGCGTTCGCCGTCAAAGGTGCTCGGCGAACTGGTCCGCATCGCGCGCCGCGCCGTCGTCAGCTTTCCCAATTTTGGCCATTGGCGGGTGCGCGGGTCGCTGGCCTTTGGCGGGCGGATGCCGGTGACGAAATCGCTGCCGGTCAGCTGGCACGAAACCGCCAACATCCATTTCTGCACGATCGACGATTTCCGCGCGCTGGCGGCGGAAAAGGGATTGCGGATCGAAAGCGCGACCTTCCTGTCCGGCGGCGCACGACGCGGGGCAGGGCTAGCGAATTTGATGGCCGAGCGGGCGGTGTTCGTGCTGGCGCGGTAGGATTTTTGGGGGGAGCGGCCTGGGGTTTCGGGCTTGACGCTCCGGTTTCCTTCTCGGTAGCTGGAATAAGTATAGTGTCCCCGTAACTTCAATGTTCTATAAAGTCCCCTCCAGGCATAAATTTCTGAGATTCCCAGGAAC
>JANNJH010000096.1:0-1421 GCA_031405775.1 Sphingomonadales bacterium
GCCGGTGACCTTGCGGGCGATGGCATTGGCGAAGCCGGAAGCCTTGACCCTATCGGGCCGGTTCCAGGCTTCGGTGCTGGCACCCTCGGCAAAGCGCGATGCATAGGCGAGGTCGTAGTCGCCGCTGGTCAGCGCGGCGAGCATCTGCGGCAGCAGCGCGGGATCATGCTGGAGGTCGGCATCCATCACCGCGACAAAAGGCGCTGAGGTCGCAAGCATGCCTTCGATGGCCGCCGAAGCCACCGCTGCTCGCCGCCAGCCGCGCCCAAACCCAGGCCCGGCCAGCGTCGGGCGCCACGCCCTGGCCACGCGCCAGCGCCTTGGCCAGCGCCAGTTGCGCCGGGGCATAGCCGCGGTTGGCGGCGCGCAGCCACCACCCCACCGCCGCCGCCGGATCGGCCGGCCTGCCCTGCCCCCTGGCCGCCATCGCCCCCATCATGGTTTCGGCAATCGCCGAACCGCGATCGGCGAGCGGCCGCAACCGGCCACGCGCCGCCGCATAATCACCGGCGGCATAAGCGCCGATCCCGGCATCGAGCGCCGCCGTCGCCGGAATTGCCGCGGCCAGAAGCGGCGACGCGATCAACGCCAACAGTCCAGCCCCGAGGAAACGCCACATCGATCAAGCCACTTTTGTTGTTGACCACTTCATAGCCCGGTGTTGCCAAGCGGTCACCCGGTTTCGCCGCGGCGGCAAGTGCGTCCGGCGGCCACTGACGCGCCCGCCGGAGGCAAATCACCCCGACCGCAGCAGCGCCACCCCGGCATCACGCTCGAACAAATACAGCAGCGTCCGCGCCGCTTGCCCGCGCGGGCCATCGAGCCCGCCATCGCGATCGAGCAGCAGCCGCGCATCGTCGCGCGCCATGCCGACGAACAACGCGGTCCGCTCAGGATCGGCGAGCTTGAACGACGCCTCCCCCGATTGCCGCACCCCGAGGATCTCGCCGGCACCGCGCAGCCGCAGATCCTCCTCGGCGATTCGGAAGCCGTCATTGGTCTCGCGCATCAGCTTCAATCGCGCCCGTGCTGTTTCGCTCAATTCCGGTCCGCGCAGCAACAGGCACACCGACCGCCCCTCGCCGCGCCCGACACGGCCGCGCAACTGGTGCAACTGCGCCAGCCCGAAACGCTCGGCTGCCTCGATGATCATCAACGTCGCATTGGGCACATCGACGCCGACCTCGGTCACCGTCGTCGCCACCAGCAGGCCCAGCCGCGCCGCCGAAAAATCCGCCATCACGGCGTCTTTCTCGGCGGGCTTCATCCGGCCATGCACCAGCCCGACGCCGCCTCCAAAACGCGCCCGCAACATCGTCGCCCTTAACTCCGCCGCCGCCTCGTCCCCCGTCTCGGACCCCTCCACCAACGGGCACACCCAATAGGCCTGGCCACCGCCCGCCAGATGCCGCCCCAGCCCC
>JANNJH010000097.1:0-1134 GCA_031405775.1 Sphingomonadales bacterium
AAGCACGTCACCGTCTACGGCCAGACCGAGCTCACGCGTGATCTGATGGACGCCCGTCTCAAATCCGGTCTGACCACCATCTACGACGCCGAAGCTGTGACTATCCACGATTTCGACCGCGCCAATCCGCGCGTGAGCTATGTGAAGGACGGGGTTGAACACACGCTGACCTGCGATTTCATCGCGGGGTGTGACGGGTTCCACGGCGTCTGTCGCGCCAGCGTGCCCTTGGATGCGATCTCGCTTTACGAGAAGGTCTACCCGTTCGGCTGGCTTGGCGTCCTCGCGGATGTGCCACCCTGCGCGCATGTGTTGATCTATGCCAACCACCCGCGCGGCTTCGCGCTGTGCTCGATGCGCTCGCCAACCCGCAGCCGCTACTACGTGCAGGTGCCCGCGGACGAGAGCGTCTCGGCATGGTCCGATGCCAGGTTCTGGGACGAACTCCGCCTGCGCCTCGACCCCGAGGCCGCAGCCGCCGTGACAACCGGCCCTTCGATCGAAAAATCCATCGCACCGCTCCGCAGCTTTGTCGCCGAGCCCCTGCGCTTCGGCCGGCTGTTCCTTGCCGGTGATGCGGCGCATATCGTGCCGCCGACCGGCGCGAAGGGGTTGAACCTTGCGGCGAGCGACGTGCACTATCTCGCCGAAGGCCTCAGGGAGTATTACGGCGATAAATCCGAGGCTGGCATCACCGCCTATTCTGCCCGTGCGCTTGATCGCATCTGGAAATCCGAACGCTTTTCATGGACACTGACAATGCTGTTGCATCGCTTCGATACGATGAGCCCGTTCGAGCAGCGGATGCAGGAAGCCGATTTCCGTTACATCGAAAATTCGCGCGCGGCGCAGACCACGATTGCCGAGAACTACATCGGTCTGCCGTTCTGAAGCATGGCGATGCGAAGTGACGCCGGTCCATACAAACGAAAATGCGTTGAATTAAAACCCGGAATTAAAACCCGTTTCCTCGCTCCCGAGTGCTCCATGATCAACAAGATCGTCTCTTCCACCGAGGCCGCTGTCGCCGATATCAAGGACGGCGCGACCGTGCTGGTCGGGGGGTTTGGCAATGCCGGCATGCCGTTTCACCTCATCGAAGCCCTGCTCATGCAAGGCGCGAAAGACCTCGTC
>JANNJH010000098.1:0-9267 GCA_031405775.1 Sphingomonadales bacterium
CGGCCATCTTGCGCAGAAGTCCCGGCAGGCTGCCGGCATCGCTGCGCATGAAAGCGATCAGGCCGATCACCGCGGCCGAGATGACGCCGATGATGAGCGCAGCCAGGATCGCAACCGCCACCATGCGCGGTCGGCGCCCGACGGCCGCCCTGCGCTCGCGGGCCTATTACATCGCCGCGCTGGGCAGCCGCAAGAACCACGCCGGCAGGCTCGAGCGGCTGGCCGCGCAAGGCTTTGACGCCGCCAGTCTTTCGCGCATCCACGGTCCCGCCGGGCTTGCCATCGGTGCCGCCGATCCGGCTGAAATCGCGCTCAGCATCGCCGCCGAGATGACCGCCGCGTGGCGAGGCGCGCTGGCCGTCAGGCCATGATCTTCGCCGCGGTTCCGCTGGCGCAGGCCGAAGCCGGCATCCTCGGCCATTCGCTGCTCGTCGGCACGGCGCGCTGGCCAAAGGGCCGAGTCCTCAGCGCCGTCGACATCGCCGCCGCCGCCGCCGCCGGGCTGACCAGCCTGACCATCGCGCGGCTCGGCGCCGATGATGTCGGCGAGGATGCCGCCGCCAGCCGCCTTGCCGCGGCGCTTGGCGGACCCGGGCTTATGGCGCTGCCCGCCGCCCATGGCCGCGCCAACCTCGCCGCCCGCAGCGCCGGAATCCTTGGGTTCGATCCCTTTATGGTGGCGGCCGTCAACGCCGCCGACGAGGCGCTGACGCTCGCCACCCTGCCCCCCGACAGCCGCGTCGCCGCCGGCGAAATCGTCGCCACGATCAAGGTGATCCGCTATGCCGTCGGCCAGGATCGCCTCAAAGCCGCCATCGCCGCCGCCGGCCCGATCGCCCTTGCGCGCTTCCGGCCGCTCAGCGTCGCCTTGCTGTCAACCATTCTCAACGGCACCACCGACAAGGCGCTGGCAAAAACCCTGCGCGTCACCCGCGACCGCGTCGAAAGCCTTGGCTGCACGCTGGTCGAGCTCGCCCCCTGCCCGCACGACATCGCCAGCCTCGGCGCCCGTCTCGCCACCCTGCCACCGTGCGACATGCTGCTGATCGCCGGCGCCTCCGCCACCGTCGATCGCGGCGACGTCCTCCCCGCCGCCATCACCGCCGCCGGCGGCCATGTCGAACGGCTCGGCATGCCGGTCGATCCCGGCAATCTGCTGTGCCTTGCCGATTTGGGCGGCCGCCCGGTCATCGGCCTGCCCGGCTGCGCGCGCTCGCCCAAGCGCAACGGCTTCGATATCGTCCTCGAACGCCTTGTCGCCGGACGCGGCGTCACCTCGCACGACATCGCGATGATGGGCGCCGGCGGCCTGCTGCCCGAAGCCGAGCGCCCCGAACCCCGCGCCGTCGCCGCGCCGCCGCGCGGCCCAGTCGTCGCCGCGCCGCCGCGCGGCCCGGTCGGCGCCATCATCCTTGCGGCCGGGCGATCAAGCCGCATGGGCGAAAACCACAAATTGCTGGCGTTGTGGCGTGGCAAGCCGCTTGTCGCCCATGTCGCCGACGCCATCGCCGCGGCGGGATTGCCGCCGCCGATCGTCGTGCTGGGCGCCCGCGCCGACGCCGTGCGCGCCGCGCTTGGCGACCGCCCGGCCCATTTCATCACCGCCGCCGATTACGCCGAAGGGCTCAGCCACTCGCTCCGCGCCGGGCTCGCCGCCGTCCCCGACGATTGGTCGGCGGCGCTGATCTGCCTCGCCGACATGCCTTGCATTGAACCCGAAATCCTCGCCGCGATCGCCCGCGCCCGCGGCGAGATCGTCGTTCCGGAATGGAACGGCAAGCGCGGCAACCCGGTGCGCTGGGACCGGGCGTATTTCCCGCGGTTGATGGCGCTGGAGGGCGATGTCGGCGGCAAGACACTGCTTGCCGAACACGCGCACGCCATCACCATGATCGCCGCGCCCAGCGACGCCATCCTCGACGATATCGACACGCCGGCGGCGCTGGCGGGATTGCAGGACCGCGAGTCCTGACATCCGGCTGGCGCCTATCGCCCGCTCCACAAGAAAAAGGCCCGGCGGATCGCTCCGCCGGGCCTTGATCGTTCGTCCCCGCGCCGGGATTAGCGGCGGTCGCCCATGAACGACAGCAGGAACTGGAACAGGTTGATGAAGTTCAGATACAGCGTCAATGCGCCAAGCACCGCCGACTTGCCGATGAACGCCGAACCCTGGAGCTCGTAATACATGTTCTTGAGGCGCTGCGTGTCATAGGCGGTGAGGCCGGCGAAAATCAGCGTGCCGATGATGTTGATGCCAAGCTGCAACGGGCCCGACTTGAAGAAGAAGTTGGCGAGCATCGCCACCAGCAGGCCGATCAGGCCCATTATCAGGAACTTGCCCATCGCTGACAGGTCACGCTTCGTCGTGTAGCCATACAGGCTGAGCGCCGCATAGGACGCCGCCGTGACAAAGAACGTCTGGGCGATCGACGCGCCGGTATAGCGGATGAAGATGGTCGACATCGACACGCCCATCAGCGCGGCAAAGCCCCAGAAACACGCCTTGAGCGATGATTCCGACAGGCGATTGACGCCGAAATTCATCACCAGCACCAGCGCCAGCGGCGACAGCATGGCGATCCAGCCAAGAATCGTCGGGCCACCAAGGCCACCGGCTTTCTGGGTATAGAACATATCCAGCAACGTCTGGTTATTGGCGACGAGCAGCGCGATGATACCGGTCAGCAACACGCCCGACGCCATATAGTTATAGATCGAGAGCATGTACGAGCGCAGGCCCTCATCATAGCCCGCGACAGTATCGACCGTGGGTCGCATACCGCCGAGGCGGGGGTCCACCTGGTTAGCCATCAATTCCTCCTGTCGCCGGCATGATCGCCGGGATCTCCGCCAATATCGGCCATAAGCGTCGCGGTTTCAATGCCCCATGATGACCAATCCGTCATCATAGCTCGCGCAGCACCGCATTGGGCCGCGCCGACAGCGCCCGCCACGATCCAGCCAGCCCGAGCACGACCGTCACGGCGCCGCCCGCCAGCACCGTCGCCACCACCGGAACCCAATCGGGCTGCCATTCGAACTTGAACACCTGCGTCACCACATACCAGCCGGCGCCGGCGCCGAACAGCAGCGCCAGCAGCGCCACGATCAGCGCCAGAAAGCCATATTCGGCCAGTATCGCCCGCGCCACCTGGCCCCTTGTCGCGCCGAGCAGCTTGAGCAGCACCGCGTCATAAGTCCGCGCCCGCGCCCCCGCCGCCAGCGCGCCGATCAACACCGCGATCCCCGCCGCGACGGTCACCGACGCCGCCGCGCGGATCGCGGCGGACAATTGCCCAAGTACCTCTTCGACTTGCCCCAGCACATCCTTCACCCGCACCACCGAAACGGTCGGGAACGCCCGGCCAATACCCGCCTGCACCCCGCGCTCCTGTGCAGTTTTTACCGCCAAAGTCGCCATCCAGCTGTGCGGCGCCGCCTCCAGCGTGCCCGGCGCGAACAGGATCGCGAAGTTGAAACCCAGCGATCGCCAGTCGATCTTGCGGGTGCTGGCGATGCGCGCGGTCACCTCCACCCCCAGTACCGACACGGTAATGCTATCGCCGATCCTCAGCCCGAGCGCCGTGGCGGATTCGTCATCGATCGAGATCAGCGGCGGACCAGCATAATCGCGCGGCCACCATTGGCCGCTGACCAGTCGGTTATTCGGTGGGAAATCAGCGGCATAGCTAAGCCCGCGATCGCCGCGCAGTATCCAGGTATCGGGCGAGGCGTTGAGTTTGCCGACCGGGACACCCTTCACCGCTGTTACTGGCCCGCGCAGCGACGGCACCGTCGTCATCGCCGCGCCCGGCGCCGCGCGGGCAACGATCCGCCGGAATTCGGCGAGGCCTTCGTTGGGAATATCAATGACAAAGAAGCTCGGTGCCCGCGCCGGCAGGCTGCGGTTGATCTGGCCGGAAAAATTCGTCTCGATCACCGCCAGCGTCGCGAACAATGTCAGCCCCAGCCCCAACGCCACGATCAACTGCCGCGTCTGCGCCCCCCCGGCCGATGCAAATTGGCCAGCGCCAGTCGCGTCAGCACGCCCTTGGGCCGCGGCAGCCGCGACGCCAGCCAGCGGGTCCAAGCCGCCAGCGCCCAGAGCAGCACGATCAACCCCAGCGTCGCACCCAGAAACGTCAATACAAACAAGCGGTCGGTCGCGTTGAAGACCGTTAGCCCGACAATCGCCAGCCCCGACGCCGCCATGATGGCGAAGGTCCCGGCGCCCGGCCGGTCGGGCTTTTCGGTGATGCTGCGGAACAGTCGCGCCGCCGGCATCCGCGCCGCCTGTGCCAGCGGCCACAACGCAAACGCCAGCGCGATCAGCAGGCCATAGGCTGCCGCCGTGCCCAGCGCCGGCCATTGCGGCCGCAGCACCGGCGGCACCGGCAAGCTTTCGGCGGCGAACCGCACGACCAGCCACGGCGTCGCCGCGCCGATGGCCAGCCCAATGACGACAGCGCCAAGCGCGACAAGGCCGATCTGCCACAGGTAAGTCGCGCGGATCGTCGCGGTATCGGCGCCGAGCGTCTTCAAGGTGGCGATAGTGCGGGTCTTGCCGCCGAGATAGGCGCTGACGCCGCCGCCGACACCGACGCCGGCGACGACCAGCGCCGTCAACCCGACGAGTGTGAGGAACTGGCCCAGCCGTTCGACGAACCGGCGCGTGCCGGGTGCGCCGTTGCTGCGATCCTGGTACTGGAAACCGGCTTCGGGGGCGGCGCGTTGCAGCCCGTCGACGACCGCCACCGGGTCTGCCGTGGCGGGCAGGCGAAGGCGATAATGACTGCGATACAGGCTGCCCGGCGCCATCAGGCCGGTCGCATCGAGATCGGCGAGCGGCACGATGACGCCGGGGCCAAAGCCCAGGCCTTCGCCGGCCTTATCGGGTTCTTCGGCGACGACGCCGGCGACGGTGAACACGGCATTGCCGATCGCCAGCCGGTCGCCGGCCTTGAGCCCGAGCCGGTCGGCCAGCGCCGGAGCGATGGCGGCGGTGCCCGGAGCGAGGCGACCACCGCGTTCTATGGCGAGGTGGCCACCGCCTTTGATGGCGAAGCGACCATAAAGCGGCCAGCGCGTGTCGACAGCCTTGAGTTCGGCGAGCAGGCGATCGTCGCTGCCTTCGCGTCCGGCCATGGCGCGCAGGCGAACCACCTCGGAAACTTCGCCTTTTTCCGCCAACCGCGCGACTTCGTCGGGCGCGGCGCGGCGGCTGGTCAGCAGCGCCTCGACGTCACCGCCAAGGATAGACTGACCGCGCTCGCCAAGGCCTTGCGTGATCGCCGACGACAGGCTGCCGACGCCGGCCAGCGCCGCGACGCCAAGGATCAGGCAGACACCGAGCAGCCGCAGCCCGGTCAAGCCGCCGCGGAGCTCGCGCAAAGCCAGGCGAAGCGGCAGGTTCAAGCAAAGACTTCGGTGAGGAAATTGCTCAGCGCCTGCCACGAACGGCGATCGGCGGCGGCGTTGTATTGCATGCCGCCGGCCGGGTTGTTGGCGCCGGGGTTGGTGAATGAATGCATCGTCTTGCCATAGGCATGGAGCTGCCAGTCGGCGCCGGCGGCGTTGAGTTCATGCGCCAGCGATACGGTCGCATCGGGCGGTGTCATCGGATCGTCCCAACCGTGGAGAACCAGCATTTTGGCTGAAATCACCGGCTGCTCGCCAAGCCCGGGCGGCGTATAAACCCCGTGGAAGCTGGCGACGGCCTTGACCAGCGGCGATCCCGATCGCGCCACATCGAGCGCGCACAAGCCACCGAAGCAATGACCGATAAAGGCGATGCGACCGTCGTCGACCAGCGCATGCGCCGCCGCCGCCGCTACCGCCGCCAGCAAGCGTCCGCGCAAGGCCCCGCGATCGGCCATCCATGGTCCCATCAGCCCACTATTATCGGCCTGCCGATCGCCGCGCCGGCCCCTGCCATAAACATCAATCGCGATGCCGACATAACCGAGTTCGGCAAGCCGCACGGCGACATCATTGTCGGCCTGTGACTGGCCGGCCCAGTTGTGCGCGATCAGCACCGCTGGATGCGGCCCCGGACCTTCCGGAAGCGCAATAAAGCCTTCGCACTCGGTTTCGCCATCGCGGTAGGCAAAAATCGTCATCGAGTCCCCCGCTGATTTATTCGACGACCGCGCGCACCGGCACTTCGGCCGGGCGCGTGTGATCGCGGACGATGTGCCCGTCGCGCATCTCGATGACCCGATCGCAACGCGCCGCGAGCGCTGCATCATGGGTGATGAGGATCAGCGTCGCACCGGTTTCGTCCAGGCGATCGAACAGCAACTCGATGACCGAGTTCCCGGTCGATTCGTCAAGATTCCCCGTGGGTTCGTCGGCAAAGATCAGCGCCGGCCGGGCAGCGATAGCGCGTGCCAGGCCAACGCGCTGCTGTTCGCCACCCGAAAGCTGGGTCGGATAATGACCGAGCCGATGGCCAAGACCGACAGACAAAAGCTCCGCCCGCGCCTTGCCTTCGGGGTCGGCGATGCCGGCGAGTTCGAGCGGCACGCCGACATTTTCGATCGCCGTCATCGTCGGGATGAGATGAAAAGCCTGCAGGACAATGCCGATCCGTCCGCGCCGCGCCCGCGCCAAGCCATCTTCGCCAAGCGCCGAGAAATCGGCACCCGCGACCATGACCGTGCCCGACGTCGCCCGCTCAAGACCCGCCAGCACCCCCATCAGCGACGACTTTCCCGACCCCGACGGCCCAAGGATCGCAACGCGTTCGCCGGCTTCGACTTTCAGGCTGACACCGCGCAGCACATCGACAGCGGCGGCGCCCGAACCGAAGCGGAGGGTGACATCGCGCACGTCGATAACGATATTGTCGTTCATGCAGCTCCAGGAGATTCGGACGATGCGACTGTCAGTTCGTCGATATGGCATCTTGCGACAGATTTACCAGTCGGCGCTGGCGGTTTGTCTGGTGTCGGTGTCGCATGTCGTCTGGGCCACGACGCCGCGCACCATCGTGGCGTTCGGCGACAGCCTTATGGCGGGGTATCAGCTACGCCCCGGCGAAGGCTTTGCGCCGCAGCTGGAGGCCGCGCTTCGGTCCAAGGGCCGCGTCGTGACCGTTGTAAATGCAGGGGTTTCCGGCGATACCACGGTGCAGGGCAAGGCCCGACTGAACTGGGTGATGGCGGGGCTGACGACCAAACCCGATCTCGTCATCCTTGAACTCGGCGCCAACGACATGCTGCGCGGCCAGTCCCCGGCGGCGGCCAAGGCCAATCTTGATGCGATGATTGCCGCATTCCGCCAGAAGGGCCTGCGCGTCGTGCTGGCGGGGATGAAGGCACAGCCCAACCTCGGGCCAGCTTATGCCAAGAAATTCAATGCGCTGTACCCGGCGCTGGCAAAATCCCGGGGCGTTGCCTTCTATCCCTTCTTCATGGACGGCGTTGCCGCGGTGCCGGGCATGCAGCTTGGTGACGGGTTGCACCCGACGCCGAAGGGGGTGAAGGTCATCGTCGGCAGGATGCTGCCGCTGATCGAGCGCGAGCTTGATGCTCTGGGGAAATAGGCGAGCATGATCAGACTGTTCGTCGCTATCGAACTGCCAATCGCGGTGCGCGACGCATTGCTGGCGGCGATGGGCGATGTCGCCGGCGCGCGCTGGCAGAAGGACGAACAGCTGCACCTGACGCTGCGCTTCATCGGCGCGGTCGATCGCCATCAAGCCGCTGATATCGTTGCCGCCCTTGGCACGGTAAAGGTGGTGCCGTTCGAATTGTCGCTGGCGCGGAGCGGAAGCTTCGACCGGCGCGGGCGAATCGACACGCTGTGGGTCGGCGTGTCACCCCAGGACGCGGTGACATTGCTCGCCAAGCGCATCGACCAGGCCTTGCTTCGGATCGACATCCCACTGGAAACACGCGCCTTTCTTCCGCATATAACGGTCGCGCGTTTTGGCCGGGAGGCAGGATCGCTGGCCGGGTTTCCGACCATCCCATTGCCGTTGAAGCCGTTTTCGGTCACCGGCTTTGCGCTGTGGGAGAGCCGGCTCGGCCCCGACGGCGCCGACTATAATATCGTCGAGCGCTACCCGATTTGACCCGAATCCGGCCATCCGACGGGTGGTCACGGGGCTATGGGCGGAACATCGCCGGCGGATCACCGGGCGATCCGCGGGCGATATCAGGCAGCGTCGCCGATCGCGTCCCTATATGCCAGCACAGGCTTCCTTGCCGCCGCGGTTTCGTCGAGCCGGCGGCGCGGCGCCAGGTGCGGCGAGGTGCGGAACGCGTCGGGGTCGGCGAGCATCCGTTCCGCGATCGACCGCATCGCCCCGATCAACTGGTCGAGGCTGGCGCGGCTTTCGGTCTCGGTCGGTTCGACGAGCATGGCGCCGTGAACAACGAGCGGGAAATACATTGTCATCGGGTGGAAACCCTCGTCGATCATTGCCTTGGCGAGATCGAGCGTCGTCAGCCCGGTGCCATCGAGGAAATCGTCCGAGAACAGCGCCTCGTGCATGCACGGGCCGGATTCGGCGAAGGGCGCGGTGTAGATGTCCTTCAAACTGGCGAGAATATAGTTGGCGTTGAGGACGGCATCCTCGGCCACCTGCCGCAGGCCGTCGGCGCCATGGCTCATCATATACGCCAGCGCGCGCACGAACATGCCCATCTGGCCATGGAAGGCGACCATGCGGCCAAAGCTGCGATCATGGTCGCGGCTGGTCCTCGCCTGCATCTCTTCAACGAGTTCAAAGCCATCCTTCACTTTCCGGACGAACGGCAAGGGCGCGAACGGCGCCAGCGCTTCGGAGAAAACCACCGGGCCGGAGCCGGGGCCGCCGCCGCCGTGCGGGGTAGAAAACGTCTTGTGGAGGTTGATGTGCATGGCATCGACGCCAAGGTCGCCGGGGCGGACTCGGCCGACGATGGCGTTGAAATTGGCGCCGTCGCAATAAACGAAGCCACCCGCCGCATGGACCGCGGCGCAGATCTCTACAAGATCGGGTTCGAACAGCCCGCAGGTGTTGGGGTTGGTGATCATCACCGCCGCCACGTCCGGCCCGAGCCGCGCCTTCAACGCCGCGACATCGACCCGGCCGCGCGCATCGGCGGGAATATTTTCAACGGCATAGCCGCAGAATGCCGCTGTTGCCGGGTTGGTGCCATGGGCGCTTTCGGGCACCAGCACCACTTCGCGCGCATCGCCGCGGGCTTCGTGCGCGGCGCGGATCGCGAGGATCCCGCACAGCTCACCATGCGCGCCCGCCTTGGGGCTCATCGCCAC
>JANNJH010000099.1:0-2240 GCA_031405775.1 Sphingomonadales bacterium
GGCGTGCGGGTCATTGACGAGGCGGCGTGGCAGGCGCTGGTGGCGGAGGCGGGCTAATTGTTACAGCGTTATTTCGAAGCCATGTTGTGGGCGCATGGCTGATGGGCTGATTGCTGCGCTGCACAATGAAGCGCCATTCAACTATTCAACCTGTACCGCTTGGCATTTCCCGGGCGGCGGAAACAGGAGAAGACCCCATGAAACTCGTTCTGCAGGCCTTCGAGCCGATGCCACATCCCTTTGGCAATTCGAACGCCAGTCCCGATGTGCAGACTGTTACGCCGCGCTTTCGCAAATCCCGCATTCGGCTCAATTCGATTGTCATCGACTCGCGGTTGTTCCACGCGCTTTGAGCGTCAGCGGGTTTTCCGCCGCACCAGCACCAGGCAGGGCCATTCACCCCGCCGGTCCTGGTGGACCGGGACCAGCCCGTGACGGCGATAGGCGGAACGAACCCGCAGCGCCTGCGATTGCAGCAGCCCGGCCAGCACCAGCACGCCGCCCGGCGCCAGCGCCCGCGATACGGCCAGGCTGATATCGATCAGCGGCCCCGCCAATATGTTGGCGATGATCAGGTCATAGGGCGCAGCGGCCGTAAGGCGGAGGTGGCCCATGCCGGCGGCTTCGACCAGCTCGATACAGCCGGCGGCGCGGCCTTGCGCAACTTCATTGATACGCAGATTGGCGCGGGTGACGTCGACCGATACCGGATCGATGTCGCTGGCGATGGTCGCGGCCTTGCGCCAGCGCTTGGCGGCGGCGAGCGCGAGGACGCCGGTGCCGGTGCCAAGATCGGCGATACGCCGGAAATCGCGGGCCTTGCCGAGCCGGTCGAGCGCCAGCAGGCAGCCATGGGTGGTGGCGTGCTGGCCGGTGCCAAAGGCCAGCCCGGCCTCGATGGCGATGGCATGGTCGCCGATTCGCACCGCATCGGCGTGCGCCGCGGTGTGGACGAGGAAGCGCCCGGCGCGAACGGGTTCAAGGTTGCGCTGCGACAGCGTCGTCCAGTCGGCATCGGGCAGCGGCGCGACCTGGACGTCGCGCGCCGAGGGGAACAGCGCGGTGATGCGATCGACAAGCGCCGGATCGGGCTCGCCCCCGAAATAGGCAGTCATCACCCAGGCGTCGGGCTGGTCGGGGTCGGGTTCCTCGACATTCAGCGTCGGCGGATCGGACAAATCGGGAAAGACCTCGCCGATTTCGGGCATCGCCTCGGCATCGGCGCGATTGCAGGCGAGGGTGAGCGCCCAGCCGTTGTCGGACAGCCCGTCGGCGGCGACAAGCGCGGTGCGCGCGACGGCGCCGATGCCGCGCGCGGAGCCGGTAGGGAGGATATTGGCCATTCACGATGCTTTGGCGCGGGCGTTGCCCGGTTGCAACCATCGGCGTCGGTTCCTGCCCGCGGGATTGTTGCCGAAGGAGGCCGCGAAACGCTGTCCCGGGATGTTGCGGCTCCGGGTGTGACGAAGGATGGACCGGCCACACCGTTACCGCCCGGACGGACAAACTACTCCGGGCCGGAGCCTGTGGCCAATATAGACCCGCACAGCCCGCTCGACAATGGCGCGCGGATCGCTCCGGCGATTGCCGAGCGCCAGCGGCGGGAGCTGGCGTTGCGCGCCGTCGCGCCACATATTGTGGACATGCACGGCGTCTTGAACGAAACCGGCAGCATCGCGGCGGGATGTTGAATGGTTACACAGGTCAGTTTTGAAATGCAGCGACGCGTCGCCGGCAACGAAGTGAGTGGGGTCGTCGCGGTGGCGCGCGCCATGGCCTTGGCGACCAGCCGTTGAGCGATTGGCTGATCACCACGGATCGCACCATCGTCCGGCCGGCGAACGCTGCGGACGCGGCGGCGCTGCACGCCAGCCGCGGGCAAATGCCGTTCGACCGGCAGACGCGAACGCTTGGCGCGACGCGCAAGCTGATCGCCGCGATGGACCGACGCCCGGCGCATGACGCCGCCGGCTGGCAGCAGTTCGCGGTGATCGCGCGGGATAGCGGCGCGTTTCTGGGCGATATCGGCGTCAATTTCGACACGCCGCGCAACCGCCAGGCCGAAATCGGTTTTGCCTTCGCACCCGAGGCGCGGGGCCAGGGGTTCGCCACCGAAGCCGTTGGCGCGCTGGTCGATCGGTTGTTCGCGCGCGGTCGCCACCGCTTGATCGCGCAGACCGACATGCGCAATCTGGCGGCGCAAAACCTGCTCGAACGGCTGCGGTTCCGGCGTGAGGCGG
>JANNJH010000100.1:0-5030 GCA_031405775.1 Sphingomonadales bacterium
AGGAGTTTCTACGTATGTACGCGATCGCGACGCCGATGCGGACGGCGACACGCGACATGACCTTCCATGGTGCGCAGGTTCGCAAGGGCGATCAATTCGTCCTGATGATCGCTGCCATCAACTATGATCCGGAGGCCTTTGCCCATGCCGACCAATTCTGCCCACATCGCACCGAGCGTCACATGGCTTTCAATGTCGGTGTTCATCGCTGCATAGGGGTAAATCTCGCCACGCTCGAACTGCGAATCTTTCTTGAGGAGTGGTTGAAACGCATTCCGCGTTTCCGGCTGGACCTCGAGTATCCGCCGGAATTCGCCGGCGGCTTCAGCATCACGGCGGTTTCACTGAAACTGCGGCTCGACGAAATCGCGCAATGAGGCGTTGTCGAGGCAGTGTCAGAGCAATTTGCGCCCCGCGGCGCGCGGAGCTGAAAAGGCGGCCCTCAGCGGAGGCGTACACCGCTTGCGGGAGAGGCGAGAGACGTCGCTCCAGCGACGGAGGTCGCATCCGCTCTGGCGGCGGCCCGGGTGAAAGTGTTCTTTCTACTGCACAGTGAGGCACACCCTCACCCGCCGCGCGCGACGGAGGTCGCCTTCGCGACGCCGCGCGTGTCGCCTCTCCCGCAGCCATAGGCGACGCCTTCGCGTCAACCGGGAGAGGGGCTGTCGATTCCATATAAGTGAAAGCGGCTCAGCCCCAGACCAGCGGCAGTTCCTCGACGTGCACGATGTTGCCGGCGTGGAACGGCACCTTGAAGCCGTCCTTGATGCGGAACTCGGGGATGGCCGCGAGGAATTCCTCGATGGCGATCTGCAGTTCGCGCCGCGCCAGGTGCATGCCCAGGCACTTGTGGATGCCGCCGCCAAGGCTGAGGATCGCCGGCTTGCGATCGAAACGGATTTCGCCCGGCGATTCATATTGCAGCGGATCACGACCAGCGACCCCGGTGGCGATCGAGACATAATCGCCGGGCATTATCGTCACCCCGGCAAATTCGACCTGCTTTGAACAGATGCGAAAGCTGGTGACCGGCGCATAGGCGCGCAGCATTTCTTCGACCGCGACGACGCTGAGCGACGGATCGGCGCGCAATTGCGCCTGTTGCTCGGGATGCGTTGCCAAATGATAGAAGAACAGCCCGAGAGTCGACGTAACCGTGTCGAGCCCGCCGAGATACAGGTTGAAGCAATGGCCGAAGACCTCGTCGGCGTTCCATTTGCGACCCTCGATCTCGAAATCGAGGACGCGAGTGATATAATCGTCGCGTGGGTTCAGGCGACGGCTTTCGATTTCGCCGAGCAGATAGTTCCGCACCGCGCGCGTCGCGTTGCCGCGAATTTCCATATCGTCGGTGTGGAGCATTTCGCGCTCCCATTGCAGGAACTGCGCCATGCGGTCCTGCGGCAGGCCGAGCAGGTCGAGAACGATATTGACCGGATAGCCGACAGCGAAATCTTCAAGAAAGTCGCATGACGTCCCGTCCTTGAAGTTGGCGATCAGCGCGCGGGCGCGCTCGCGGATGCCGTCGCTGAGCGCCATCATCTTTTGCGGCGAGAACTGCGGATTGAGCGCCTTGCGATAAAAGGCGTGAAGCGGCGGATCGGCCTCGGTCGGGATGACCAGCCAATTCTCGCCGATGCCCTGCGCCCATTGGCCCATGCCGCGCTTCACGAAATTTTCCGAATCCTGCAGCAAGGCGCGCAGATCCTCGGCGGTGCGGAGCAGCCAGCCGGGGCGCTTGCCGGGAAAAATATTGGTCACATAGGTGACGCGCGGCCCCTCATGGATGCGCGGGATCATCGTCTCATAGGGATTTTCATAGACGGTAACGCGCGAATACAGCGGCGATTCCATCACAAGTTCGGGGGGCACATGCGCGGGTATCGTCCCGGAGGCGGGAGGCTGCATCAATATGGCCATGGCGAGGTTCCTTTTGAACACCGAATTCCAGCTCATCTCGCATAAGCCGCTAGCCCTGCGCCCATATCAATGGGTAGGTCGTTCGTCCAACCGCGCGGTCCATGACGTCCCCATCAAGCCAGAGGAAAGCCGCCATGCCCGAGACCATCGAGCCGTTTCACCTGGCAATCGCCGATAGCGTTCTCGCCGACCTGAAGGCGCGTCTCGCCAACACGCGCTGGCCTGAACGCGAGACCGTCGGCGACTGGAGCCAGGGCGCGCCGCTCGACCGGGTCAAGTCGCTGTGCGCCTATTGGGCCGACGGCTATGACTGGCGGGCCTGCGAGGCGCGGCTCAATGCCGCCGGCCAGTTCCGCACGACGATCGACGGGCTCGGGGTGCATTTCCTCCATGTCCGCTCGCCCAATCCCGACGCGATGCCGCTGCTGCTCACTCATGGCTGGCCCGGCTCGGTCATCGAATTCATGAAGGTTCTCGGCCCATTAACCGATCCCGCCGCGCATGGCGGCAACCCGGCGGATGCCTTTCACGTCATCGCGCCATCGCTGCCGGGCTATGGCTTTTCCGACAAGCCGGCGACGACCGGCTGGGGCGTCGAACGCATTGCCGCGGCGTGGGTGACATTGATGCGCCGCCTCGGCTATACGCGCTATGTCGCTCAGGGCGGCGATTGGGGATCGGCGGTCACCACCGGCATTGCGATGACGCAAGCACCCGAATGCGCCGCCATCCATCTCAACATGCCGCTGGTCTTTCCCGAGGGCGATGATTTCGCCGATCTGACTCCGGCCGAACAGGCGACGGTCGCGTCGATGCAATATTATCAGGACAAGGATTCGGGCTATGCCAAGCAGCAGGGTACGCGCCCGCAGACACTCGGCTATGGCCTGACCGATTCCCCCGCCGGCCAGGCGGCGTGGATCTACGAAAAATTCCTTGAATGGACCGACAATGACGGCACCCCCGAAAGCGCTCTCAGCCGCGACGAGATGCTTGACAACATCATGCTTTATTGGCTGCCCGCCAACGCCGCGTCATCGGCGCGGCTGTACTGGGAAAGCGCCGGGGCGTTCAAGGCGACCAAACTCGACCTGCCGGTCGGCGTCAGCATCTATCCCAAGGAAATCTTTCGCCCGTCACGGCGCTGGGCCGAACGCAGCTATCCCAAGCTGATCCACTGGAACGAACTGGCAAAGGGCGGGCATTTCGCCGCGTTCGAGCAGCCCGAAGTGTTCGTCGACGAACTGCGGACGTGCTTTAGGCCGCTGCGTTAAGCGAAGCCATCCCGCTCGGCGATGCCGCCGTCGATGACGATCGCGCCGCGTTCGGCAACCGAGGCGCGGAATCGCAAGGCGCCGTCTTCTTCCCACATCTCGGTGCGGATGGTGTCGCCGGGATAGACCGGCGCGGTGAAGCGCAACCGCATCGCGCTCAGCCGCCGCGCATCGCCGCCGCACGCCAGATGAATCAGCGCCCGCCCGACCAGCCCAAAGCTCGCCAGCCCGTGCAGGATCGGGCGGTCAAAGCCGGCGGCGCGCGCCGTCGCCGCATCGACATGCAGCGGGTTGCGGTCGCCGGTCAAACGATACAGCGACGCCTGCTGGCGGCTCGTCGGCAGGTCGAGCGTCGCATCGGCCGGACGCGTCGGCAGCGGCGGCAACGGCGCCGATACCGGGACATTCTCACCGCCGAAGCCACCGGCGCCGCGCAACACCCAGACTTCGTCTAAAGTTGCCACCGGTGCGCCGCTGACGCCGTCGAACAATTCGCGCTGGCAACGCAGCAGCGCCGGCCGCCCCGGCCCCTCGTCGGCGAGTTCGCCAATCGTGGTGACGCCGCGGATGTCGCCCTGCAATTCCAGTGGCCGGTGCAGCCGCATCGACTGTTCGCCGTGGAGGATCTGCGGCCAATCGAGCCCGAGGGCGCGGTCCATCAGCCAGAAGCCCGGAGTCCCCAAAACCAGCGCCATCGTCGGCAGCGCCGCCAACGCGCGTTCGAAGACAAAGCCGCTTTCGTCGATGTCGCCGAGCCCGGCACCGGTCCCCAGGGCGTAAAGAATCGCCTCGCGCGGGTCGTAGCGATCGCGGCTGTCCGGCACACGATAGGCGCGCAGCCGTTCGACATCCAGCGGCACACCCGCCATCAGTTCATCTTGCGCTCGTCGAGCCCCAGCGACCGCCCGATGATCTCCTTCATGATTTCGGAGGCACCGGCAAAAATCCGCGTGACGCGCGCATCGGTATAAAGCCGGCTGATGCGGTATTCCTCCATGTAACCGGCGCCGCCATGAAGCTGCACACAGGCGTCGACAACGCGGCCCTCAAGCTCGGAAGCGAGCAGCTTGCACTTGGCGGAGTCTTCGGGCGAAAGTTCCTTGGCGTTATACAACAGCACGCACTGATCGATGAACGTCTGGGTCGAATCGAGTTCGGCGCGCAGCCCGGCAAGGACGAAGCGGGTGTTCTGAAACGCCCCGATCGGCTTGCCAAAGGCCCGGCGTTCCTTGACATATTCGAGCGTGATATCGAACGCGGTCTGCGCCGAAGACAGCGATCCCACCGCCGCGACCAGCCGCTCGCCGGCGAGGAACTGGGCGAGGTAGCGAAAGCCCGACACCGGATCGCCGAGCACATTTTCCTTGGGCACCCGCACATCGTTGAAGAACAACTCCGACGTGTCCTGCGCCGCCATGCCCATCTTTTTCAAGCGCTTGCCGCGCTCGAAACCCGGCATCCCGGCTTCGACGACGAACAGCCCGAGGCCATGGCGCGACGTCGGATCGGTCCGCGCCGCGACGACGATCAGGTCGGCAAGCTGGCCGTTCGAGATATAGGTTTTCGAGCCGTTGAGCAGCCAATAATCGCCATGATCCTCGGCGTGCGCCTTCATGCCGGCAAGGTCGCTTCCCGCCCCCGGCTCGGTCATCGCCACCGCCAGAATCTTTTCCCCGGTGATGCAGCCCGGCAGCCAGCGTTGCTTCTGCTCGTCGGTGCCAAGGCCAGCGATATACGGCGCGACGAGGTTGGAATGCAGGTTGATGTAGAAACCCAGCTCGCCATGGGCGATATTTTCTTCGATGATGATCTGCTCGAAGCGGAAGTCCTTGATGC